>JADGRD010000779.1 GCA_017881285.1 Pseudomonadota bacterium
TTCGTGGCGATGTGCGTGATGTTGGCCAGTTGGCCCGTCATGTGCCCACTCGACCCATGGCGCTTCGCTTGCCCCGGCGTCGTGGCGTGGATCGGGTTTGGTATGGTCACAGCGGCCTTGGTCTTGATGATCGGAGGGCTCGCCCAACTCCGAGGATTGGAGAACATCGACCATCTCGTCACCACGGGGTTGTTCACCAGGCTTCGCCATCCCATGTATGCCGGCTTCGTCCTGTGGATCGTAGGCTGGGTGGTGCGCTACGGCGCGGTCGCCAGTCTCGCTGTCGGACTGGTGTGCATCGGCAACATTCTCTACTGGCGTCACCTTGAGGAGGGCGTGCTCGAATCACTGTACGGAGAGAACTATCGAGTCTACCGCCAAAGGACCTGGTTCTAGTGCTCCGGACAGGAACCGCTGCCGAGCGCCAACCCCTTGGCGCGGCGCAAGGAGGCGCAAGACGGGATCGCGGCATGCCTCCATCACCGAAGACTGGCGACATGACTGTCGTCAGACGCGGCCGAGCACGAGGTGGTGCTGGTCGCGGCCGTGAAACTGTACGAGATGGGCCGCCTGTCGGGGGGCGCCGCCGCCCAGCTTGCTGGCCTGCCCAAGCCTGTCTTCATGGCCAAGCTCGCCGACTACGGCGTGCCCGTGTTCAAGTTGTCCGACGACGAGATCGCCCGAGACGCGAAGAATGCCTGACCCGCGCTCGGTGGTGATCACGAACACCTCGCCGCTCCAATACCTGCACCAGTGCGGCCTACTCGCGATGGCGAAGTCGGGCTTGGCCCGACGGAGCCAAAACGCGGGAAGGCATGGAAACCCTTCGAGGGTTTCCATATCATCGACTTGATGGCAAAGCTGTACCAGGAAGTCCTGGTGCCGCCGGCGGTGGTTCAGGAATTGGCCGCTGGTCGCGCCCTGGGTTTGGACCTGCCCGACCCGACAGGCTTTCCCTGGGTGCGCATCTTGCGCCCCTGCGGTCGAGCTGCCCACTTACCGCGAGCGGCACGACGCCGCCTTGGCCCACGCGCAAGAGTGGGCGGCTGCCCACGCCGAAGAAACCGGTGCGAGTACCCGCTTCACCGAGGGCCTGCTGCGCCTCGATCTCGACAGCCTTCTCGCCCGCTTCGGATCGACGTAGCGCCGGGCGACGCACGACGCTCCCAAGCCTACGCTCAGGCGACGGACAGACTGAAACGGAGTGAAGCCGTAAGCGACCAGGCTGGCGAGGAGACGCCCTGAAGTCCGCGGAGGACACCGTCCGCCTGGGGAGAGCTGCCGAAGGCGCCTGCTTCGAAAGACTCCGAATTGTGAGATACCGGCAGCGGCTCGCGTTCGAGCTTGTTGGGGCCGAAGAGCGCGGCCACCGGTCGGCTCGGGGGCCAAGTCGTTCTCGCCGTCCTCGTCATGGTCGAGGAATATATCGAGCCGGTCGCGAACCGGTCGAAGGTCAGCTGGACCGGCTGCGGGTCGGCAAGCACGGGGCGAACGCGTGGCACTCGAGTATGGTACGGAGGCGGCTGACACGGATTTGCCGAGGACGGAGACACGCCCCTGTTCGGCTGCCCTCTAGGAGGTATACTTCATCCATGGCGACGGCACCGATTGCGGCCCCTCCTGGGTTCGACGACCTTCCAGTCGAGGAGAAGCTCGACTACCTCCAGGCCCTCTGGGCTCGCGTCATGTCGAAGCCCGAGCAGATCCCAGTGCCGGACTGGCATCGGCGGATCCTTGCCGAACGACTTGCGGCATACCGCGGGGGCGAAGGCAGTTCCCGGCCGTGGAGCCAGTTTCGCGAGGAGTTGCGGTCCCTGTTGCGCGCCCCAGCGAAATGAAGTCCATCGAGATCCGGGCGGAAGCCGAGCTCGATATCATCGAGGTCGCACTGTGGTACGAGAACGAGCGGGCGGGGCTCGGGGCCGAGTTCTCAGACGAGGTCGAGAAGGTGGTGGCGCGAATCGCCGAGAATCCGCTCATGTTTCAAGAGCGGGACCTGGGGACGCGCATGGCGATGGTCGAACGATTCCCGTATGGCGTCTACTTCTTCGACGAGGCGGAAAAGGTCACGCTGTTCGGGGTTCTTCATCTCCATCGGCATCCGGAGACCTGGAAACAGCGGCGCTGAGCGGGGGCAAGTAATCGCGCCGGAGGACGTGGCCTGGCTGTCGGACGCACCCAGGATTCATGTCAGTCCGCCGTGCCACCTTCGGCCATCGTGACACTCGAAGAGCTCCGTCAGCGATTCTGGTGGCTCGGCCCGAGCCCAAAGCCGAAGGACTCCTACATCACCGTTCTTGAGGGCGACACGGTGACCATCAAGGTGATCCAGTGCACCTGGAACCGGCGCACGCAGAAGTACGAGGAGGCGGTGGCTCGTGACTTTCACGCGCTCGGGTTGCGGGTGGTGTGGCAGCCGTTCTTCTCCGAGAAGCTGCGCGCCGAGATCGAGAAGGCGCGCGAAAAGGACGGCGCCAACTTCGACGAGGGGAGGTTCCTGGAAGAGCAGCGCGCGGCCGAAGTGCGCCGGGAGATGCGCGAGCGATGA
>JADGRD010000780.1 GCA_017881285.1 Pseudomonadota bacterium
CACGTCGACGACCAGCGGCACCCGCAACTCGAAGGCCGCCTCCATCTCGCGCTTGACCCACGGGCGGAAGGCCTCGAGATCGGCCTCGGGCACCTCGAACACCAGCTCGTCGTGAACGGTGAGCAGCAGGCGAACCTTGGGGAATGCGTCGAGTCCGCGCTGCACGCGCAGCATGGCCAGCTTGAGAATGTCGGCGGCCGACCCCTGGATCGGCGTGTTGCGGGCGATGCGTTCGGCGTAGTTGCGCGCCTGTGGCTGCTTGGCGTTGATCTCGGGTAGCGCGCGCAGGCGCCCGAGCAACGTCGACACGCTGTGGGTGTGGCGGGCGGCCACGATGGTCCGGTCCATGTATTCGCGCACGCGGGCGTAGCGCGCGAAGTAGGTCTCGATGTACTGGTGGGCCTCGCCGCGCGGGATGCGCAGGACCTGCCCTAGCCCGAAATCCGTCTGGCCGAAGACGAGGCCGAAGTTGATGGCCTTGGCGATCCGCCGCTGTTCCGCTGTCACCTCGGCTTCCTGCACGCCGAAGACCTCGGCCGCGGTCCGGCGATGAATGTCGGCGCCCGCGCGAAAGGCCGCGAGGAAGGCGGGGTCCTCGCAGAAGTGCGTGAGCACGCGCAGCTCGATCTGCGAGTAGTCGGCCGAAACCATGCGGAAGCCCGGGTCGGCGACGAAGGCGTTCCGGATCTGCTGGCCAATGTCCGAGCGGATGGGGATGTTCTGCAGATTGGGATCGCTCGACGAAAGCCGCCCCGTGGCCGCCACCGCCTGGTGAAAGGTCGTGTGCAGCCGTCCCGTGCGCGAACTTACCAGCGCCGGCAGCGCGTCGATGTACGTGCCCTTGAGCTTGGTCAGAGTCCGGTAGTCGATGATCTTGGCGGGCAGCGGGTGCGAGGCCGCGAGCTGCTCGAGCACATCCGCGTCGGTTGACGGCCCGGTCTTGGTCTTCTTGATGATCGGCAGACCAAGCTTGGTAAAGAGGATCTCCGCCAGTTGCTTGGGCGAGGCGATGTTGAATTCCGCGCCGGCGAGGCCGTGGATCTCGACTTCGAGGGCGTGCGCGGCAGTCGCGACCTCGTTGCCGAGGCGGCGCAGGTAGTCGCAGTCGAGGCGAATTCCCAGGCATTCCATGTGCGCGAGCACCGGCACGAGGGCGAGCTCGACCTCCCGGTAGAGGTCCTCTTGCTTCGCGGCGGCCAGCTTTTCCTTCTGCCGGCCGGCGAGCGTCAGGATGGCGGCCGCCTCGGCGACGAGATGCGGCGCCGCCGCGGCCGCGTCCACGGTCCCAGCCGCGCGCCCACCCGGCTGCCAGGACGATCGCGGTACCACGTCCGGGATCTGTTCCGCGGCGGCCAGTGTAGGGAGCGCGTAGTCGCCGGAACCGGATTCAAGCACGTAGCCGGCGAGCATGGTGTCGTTCGCGACACCGGCCAGGCTCATCCCGCGCAGGCGCAGGAAAACCTCCAGCGTCTTGGCGTCGTGCAGGTGCTTGGCGATGCCGGCGTCGGCGAGGACCTCGCCCAAGCCGGCGAGGACCTCCGCCTCGACAAGTCCCGGGGCCGCCCCGAGCAAGTGCTGCTTGACGGAAGCACTGAACCGCTGCCCGGAAGGCAAGGCGACCGCCAGCCCGAGCAGGCGCGCGGCCGCCGCGCGGCCGGCATCGAACCACGGCGAGATTGCGCATGCCTTGGTGTCACGGATCGCCGCGACCATGGCTTGCATGCCTGGCGCATCGATCACGACATGTGTCGCGCCGGGAGCGGGCTCCGCCACCTCGGGTGGCGCGCAGGCCATGGCAGGCGCCGGCGGTGCGGTCTCGCCCGGCGGCGCGACCTGTTCGAGGAGGCGCCCGAATTCCAACCGCTGGAAAAGCTCGCGCAGCTTCGCCGCCGAAAGCGACGCGCGACGGATCTCGGCCATCGTCAATGGCAAGGTCACGTCGTCGCGCAGGCGCACGAGCTCGCGCGAGAGCGCGAGCGTCGCCTTGCCTTCGGCGATGGCCTGGCCCTTCTTGCCCTTGATCTTGTCGGCATTGGCCACGACCAGGTCGAGGGAACCGTAGGTCGCGATGAGCTCCGCCGCCGTCTTGGGACCGATGCCGGGAATGCCTGGCACATTGTCGACGGTATCGCCCATGAGGGCCAGCATGTCCCCGAGTTGGTCGGGCGGCACGCCCCACTTCTCCTTGACATCGGCCGGACCGAGCAGCCGGTTCTTCACGGCGTCGAGCAGCCGCACGTCGTCGCTACAGAGCTGCATGAGGTCCTTGTCCGAGGAGCCGATGACCACGGCCATGTCTTCCCCTCGGGCCTGGCGAACCAGCGTCGCGATGACGTCGTCGGCCTCCACGCCGGGAACCGAAAACACCGCGCACCCGAACGCCTCCGCGGCCTCCCGGGCGAGATCGATCTGCGCGATGAGGTCCGCCGGTGCCGGTGGACGGTTGGCCTTGTACTCCTTGTACATCTCATCGCGAAACGTCGGCCCCGGCGCATCGAAGACCACGCACATGTGAGTCGGCCGTTGCTCCCGGTCGATGCGCAAGA
>JADGRD010000781.1 GCA_017881285.1 Pseudomonadota bacterium
GGGAGAGAGTATGGCAGCACAAGTGATCGCGAACAGTATCGTCCTCGGGTTGACGCTGGCGCTGATGGGGATCGGGTTGACCCTCATCTACGGGATCCTTCTCGTCGTGAACTTCGCCCACGGGGAGTTCTACATGCTGGGCGCCGTCTTTCTTTACTACGTGACGAGCTCTGCCGGTCTCGGCTATTGGGTCTCCGCAGCCGTAGCGATCGTCGCGGTGGGCGTTCTCGGCTGGGCCCTGGAGGTACTCGTCTTCCGGCGCTTCCACGGCGACCTCATCGGGGGGTGCATCGCGGCCATCGCCCTGACCATCGGCATCCAGAGCATCACCTGGGAGGTGTGGGGCCCGCGCACGCGCGCGGTCGCAGCTCCGGTGCGGGGCCATACCGATATCTTCGGCGCCGTCGTCACCAACGAACGCCTGCTGATCGCCGTCGTTTCGCTGGTCAGCATCCTCGCCCTCGCCTGGTTCATCAAGTACGCGAAGTTCGGCAAGGCGATGAGAGCCGTATCCGAGGACAGCGAGGCGGCTCGAGTCCAAGGCATCCCGGCCATGAAGATCAGCGCCCTGGCGTTCGGCCTCGCGACCGGACTTGCGGCGTTGGCGGGCGTCCTCGTGGCGCCCACCACGTTCGTCAATCCGGCGATGGGGTCGATCCCGCTGACGTTCGCCTTCATCGTCGTGATCATCGGCGGCATGGGCAGCGTCGCCGGCTCGCTCATCGCCAGCATGATCATCGGCCTGCAGCAGAACCTCACCGCCCTGTGGCTGGGATCCCAATGGAGCATCGGCGTGGCCTTTCTGCTCGCCATCATCGTGCTCGTGGTGAGCCCCAGGGGACTGATGGGCCATGACTAACCGGCGCAGCGAACGCAGTGAGCGAAGTACTGTTGATATGCCTCGCGCGGAAGAGACAAGACAGCGGGGCATGACTAAGGTGTCGCCGCTGCGCTGGGCCGTCCTCGGCGTTCTCACGGCCGGCCTGGCCGTGATACTCGGCCTCGTGCCGTTCGTTGGCGGCAGCTACTACACCCATATCGGTATCCTCGTCCTGCTCAACGTCACGCTGGTGATGGGATACCGACTGTTGTGCCTCACGGGGCTGTACTCGTTCTGCCACATCACGTTCTTCGCCATCGGCGCCTACACCTCGGCTCTCCTGTCCACCAGGCTCGGGTACCCCGTGTGGATCTGCTTCATCGCGGCCGGGGTCGTGGCCGCGCTCTTCTCCATGGCGCTCATCATCCCGGCGGGGCGCGTGCGCGGCGTCTACTTCTTCCTCGTCACCTTCGGCTTCCTCGAAGTCATGAACTCCGTGTTCCTGCACTGGTCCTCGCTCACCGGCGGCGACGCAGGTATCGCCGTCTTCGCGCCGATCATCGGAACGGGCACCCAGACGCAGGACTACTTCGTCGTCCTGGCATTCGCCCTCGTCACCGTGCTCATCATGTACCGGCTGGAGAGGTCGCGCTTTGGCCGCGAGCTGGCGCCCGTCGGCAGTGCCGAAGGGCTGGCCTCGGTCAGCGGCATCAACGTCTTCAGGAACCGCCTGCTCGCGTTCGCAATCGGGGCCGCGTTCGCCGGTTTCGCCGGCAGTCTCTTCGCCCACGACGCGGCCTACATCTCCGCGAACGACTTCAGCTGGTGGGGCTCGGTCTACATCCTCGTATGGCTCGTCATCGGCGGGGAGCGCAAGATGTGGGGTCCGATCGTCGGCGCGGTCGTGATGACCGTGATCGCCGAGGGCCTGCGCATGTCCGGCATCCTGCAGGCGCTGTTCTACTCGGGCGTGCTGCTGCTCACCGTGATGGCGATGCCGCAGGGGATCGTCGGTCTCGTCGACTACGTCCGCGCGAAGGTCGGCCGGGCGAGGACGTCCAGTGGCGAAGACCCGCCCCCGGTCGACGGTCTCGTGGAGGGGAGCCCGTGATGCCCATCCTCGAAGTCCAGGACCTCTCCAAGAAGTTCGGCGGCGTTGAGGCGCTCTCACAGGTCGACCTGGTCGTCGAGCCTGGCGAGGTCATCGGAGTCATCGGCCCCAACGGCGCCGGCAAGAGCACATTCTTCAATCTCCTCAGCGGGGTCATGAAGCCGAGCGCCGGGAAGGTGGTGTTCCAGGGCCACGATGTGACCGGAATGAAGCCTCATGGGATCGCGAAGCGTGGTCTCGTGCGGACGTTCCAGAGCACCATGCTGTTCTCCAACCTCAGCGTCTTCGACAACATCCTCGTCGCCCGCCACATCCCTGCGCGCGCCAATCTCGTGGCCGACGTCATCGGCTTGCCGGCCGTTCGCCACAGGGAACTGGAGATGCGACAGCGGGCGGAGGACATCATCGAACTGGCCGGCCTGGAGGCCGTCCGGTCGAAGCTTGCGAGGGACCTGCCGCACGGGCACCAGCGAGCGCTCGGCGTCGCCGTGGCCCTTGCTACAGACCCGAAGCTCCTGTGCCTCGACGAGCCGGTAACGGGCATGAACGCGGACGAGATCGAGGCGATGATGGGCTTCATCGAGCGCATCCGCCTGCAGGGCATCA
>JADGRD010000782.1 GCA_017881285.1 Pseudomonadota bacterium
CAGATCCGCCGGTTCAACGTCGCTCCAGTCAGCGCGTGGCAGCAGGATCCGAGCGACGCCGCGCTCGTTGTAGGCAATGGCCAGCGTGCCGAGCTCGGTACGGACTTTCGTGAACGGATTCATGGCCTGTGGGATGAAGGGGGAAGGCGCGAGGATTCCTGGCCCGTGGCAGCCGGCCTGCGACTCTAGAAGGTATAGAGGAGTCTGACCATGAACCACAGAGTCTTTCGAGAAAGCGCCGCGGCAGCCGATACTCGCCAGGCCATGCCGCGATTGGCGCGCGTGCTGCTGGCGTGCGCGGGGCTGGCGCTCGGCGCGTGCGATGGTGGCGGCGGTTTTGCGGGTGGCGGGCAGGGGGGTGACGCCTTGCCGGCTCCCGGTCCCATCGTGGGCGACGCGGCCGCGCCAGCCGACGCGGCGCCCGCCGGAGCTCTTCAGCAGATTGCGGACGACGGCAAGCTGAGCGGCGGTCTGTCGGGCTACGCCTGGGTCGCGGGCGGCACGGGTACGACGTGGATATCGCCGAACCCATGCAACGACCAGGGTTGCTTCACGAACACGGGCGGTGTGCTGTGCGCGCAAGGCAGCATCGCCGCGCTCACCTGCACCAGCCCGAGCTCGTGCGACTGGGACAGCAACTGGGGCGCGATGATCGGTTGGAACCCGACGCCGGTGCAGTCCGAGGCTTGGGGCGCGGGCGCCACGGCCGGCATCGCCGTGACCTACGCCGGTGGATCGGGCGAATACCGGTTGATGGTCCACGCGGCGGGTGACCCGGAGACCAAGAACTATTGCGTGGAGAGATACGTTTCGGGGACGGTCGCGTCCCCGTCCGCTTTCCTGTCGCAGTGCTGGGCCAACGCGGGCGACGTGCTGCCCGACTTCGCCATGGTCGACAAATTCGGCCTCCAGCTCATCTCCGCGCAGGCGCCCATCGACTTCAGCATCTGCATTTCCGCCATCGCATTGTTCTAGGCGAGTTTCTTCGGCAGGATGCCATGCTAGCAGCCCGCTCCCCCATGGCCGAGCCGACCGAACCCGATTTCTCCGCGCCCGCCGCGCCGGATTCCCCGGAAGCGCAGCTCGTGCGCGCGGCGCGGGCCGGCGATCGCCGGGCCTGTTTCATCTTGTGGTCGCGCTACGCGACGTTGGTCCAGCGTCTCGTGCGCCGGTTCCTCGGGCCGGGGCCGGACTATCAGGACGTGTGCCAGGAGATCTTCCTGCGCATCTTCAAGCGGCTGGGGGAGCTGCGCGAGCCCGCGGCCCTGCCCGGATTCGTGGTCAGCGTCGGGCTCGGCGTGGCCCGCAACGAGGCCCGGCGCCGCCGCATCCGGGCCATCGTCGGGCTGGTGCCGGAGGATGCCTTACCGGAGGCACCGGTCTCCGCGGGGCAGGGCGAGGCGCGCGAAGCCGCGCGGGCGCTCTACCAGTTGCTCGACACGCTGGGCGCGGAGGATCGCTCCCTGTTCGTGGCGCGGTTCATCGAGCAGATGGAGCTGGTCGAAGTCGCCGCGGCGCACGGCATGAGTCTGTCGACCGCGAAACGCCGGCTCGCGCGCCTGGTGGCGCGGGTCAACGCGCGCGTGCAAGCGAGTCCTGTGCTGCGCGAATACGTGGGTGCCATCGGACAAGGAGGAAGTTTCTGATGGACCAGCGCAAGGAACGCATGAGCGCAGAAACAACCTGTCAGCGCCTGGGCGAGCTGGCCGCGGCCAGCGTGCCCGCCGAGGCGCGGGCACCGGATGCCCGGCAATGGGCGGCCGTCGAGGCACGGCTCGACCGGCGCTGGGTGTGGCGGCTGGTTCCCGCGCTGGTCCTCGGGGCGCTTGCCGTGATGGGCACGGTCACCTGGCTGGCGGCCCGGCGGACCCTGGACTATCGCGTGCAAGCCTGCACCGCGGCGGCCGATGGCGCGCTGACCTCGGTCGGGGCGGGCACGGTCAGCTTCGCCGACGGCAGCAAGGTCGAGCTCGGGGCCGGCGCGCGCCTGCGGGTACGTCCCGCGCCTTTCGCCCGCGGCGCCGAGCTTGCGCTCGAGGACGGCAACGCGAATCTGTCGATCGTTCACCGGCCGGGCGCACGCTGGGCTGTCGTGGCCGGCCCCTATCGCGTGGAGGTGACCGGAACGCGCTTCACCGTGTTCTGGTCGCAGCAGCAGCAGAGCTTCCGCCTCGCCATGCTCGAGGGCGAGGTGCGGGTGAGCGGCGGCGCGCTGGCGCACGGCCGGGTACTGCGCGCGGGCCAGAGCCTGCAGCTCGGCGAGCCGGCGCAGCCGCGGGCCTGGCCGGAAGCAGGACCGGTCGCGGCGCGCGGGGTTGCCCCCACCATTGCCGGGCCGCCGGTCTCCGACCCGCGGGTCACCGCCAGGGCGGCGCCGCCGGCGGCCGCGCGCACCCCGTTGGGGCTGCCAGGGTGGCGGCGGCGAGCCGAGGCTGCCCCCGAGAAAGGCACCAGCGCCAAGGCGCACGACGAGCCAGCGGAGACTCCGCCGACCGGCGCCACCGCAGCTCCAGCGCCCGCCGCGAGCGGGCCAGC
>JADGRD010000783.1 GCA_017881285.1 Pseudomonadota bacterium
CAACGGGAACAGAACCTGCGTGGCGGGTTCGAGCGCGATGCGCCCGCGGTGGTCGGCGTGCTGTCGCCAGGAGGCATCGTCGACGGGCTGGCCGCGCTGGCTGATCACAACGCTTTCCGGCAGGGCGTCGCGCTGGAAGACGAAACCGCCCGCCCCGGAACAACGGCCGAGTGGCTTGCGCAGGCCGTGCAGGCGCAGTTTCTCGCCATGGCGCAGGTGGTGTAATTTCAGGATGCAGCCGTGGCGGAAGCGGACGACCTCGACAGCGCTGCTCTTGTGCGATGACGTGCCCGACTCGCGCAGCCTATCAAAGAGGGAAAAGCTGGGCTCGAAGAAGGCATCGTCATCGTCGTCATCGAGCCCAGGGATCTTGGATGACGAGCGAGGGATCGCCGAACGCCCGGTGTTGAGCTCGAAAATGTCGTGACGGGGCGCGGGATCGATGCGGGGCTCGGCATTGCGCGAGACAATCGGTTGCGTGGACGTCCGCCCCGCCGGAGGCCGGGGCTCGGACGGGACGGACGACAGCGCCGGGCGCGACTGTGGCACCGGCGGCTTGGGTTTGGGCAGTGGCGAGGCCAAGGTGGGAGCCACCGCCAGGGCAGCGGGAGCCGTCGCGGCCGCTGGGCCACCCGAGAAAGAGTTTCGGCCGGACGCTGCCGGTACTGTTGCTGTTGGGAGTAGGGAAGGCGCCGGAGGCACCGGCGGAGGCAACGGCCTCGCAGCAGGCGCGGGCGATGCACTCGCGCTTGGCACGGATTTCCTAGCCGTCGTCGTGGGCGTGGGCAAAGGCGGCACGGGCCTCGCCACAGGGGCTGACGCTGGCGCGCCAGGCGTTGGCGCTCGGGCGGCGCGGGCTCGCGCGGGTGCCGGCGGTGCTGGCGGCGCGGGCGGGACGGGCAGGGGAACTACCTTGCCTGACGCTGAGGCGACAGGTGCCTTCGGCGTGGGGGGGATCGGACGCGCCGGCGGTCGCACCATGGCCGGCGTTGGCGTGGCATCCGCTCGGTGCACGTTGATGCGCAGACGAAATCGTCCTACCCGGATCTCGTCGGTGGGAAAAACCTCTTGGTGCTCGGTCGCCTCGCCGTTGACCAGTGTGCCGAGGATGGGGTCATAGTTCTCCACCGTGCAGGTCTCACCATCGAAGCGCAGGACTGCGTGGCACGGCGAGATGGTCGAATCGTCCAAGCGGATCATGACGCCAGGATCGCTCCCCATGGTCACCTCAGCCGAAGTGAACATCAGCGATCCGCGAAAGCGGGCCTCCTCGAAGACAATGACTTCCAGGGCCCCGCGACCGTTGGCGGAGGCTCCTGTCATTTCTTCTCCTGGACAGGCGCAACGACCTTCACCGTGCGGGCGCGGAAGCTGTCAGGAACCTCGACGATGCTCTTCCAATCGCTTGGCGTGCGTTGGAACAGGTAGATCACTCCCGCGGCGGATTGACCGCGCAGCATGCGCTCGTCGAATTCGATGCGTGATTCCTGCCTAACCGACTCGCGCAGTGGGGGGTGGCTGTTGGCCGACCGGGTATCAGCTTGTCCGCTGCCTTCCTTCGCTGAAGCACCGTCGGCGGCCCCGTTTGCTGCCGGAATATCGCGGCTCTGGGTTGACGACTTCGAGGACGACTTACCATGCCCGCCAGATTTGTGCTTGCCCGCCGCCCAGGCGTCCGTGCCCCAAGCGAGGAAACCGCAAAGCGCAATACCGAGGATTCGTTTGTGGTGCATCATGGGTTCACTCGGGTGCAAGGAGAAGAAGATCCTCGTCGGTGAGATGGATGAAAGCAAGATTGGGCGTCTTTTGATCCGGGGCCACGAAACGCATCGGCACGGTCACGGACTTCACGATGGTCTGGCCCGAGGCTGACGAGTCGAGCGGAACCTCGCCGATGTAGATTCGAATCATGTTCCAACCTTTGCCTGGCCGGCCGGTGGGGGATTCCTTCGTCTCCACCAAGGTCACGTTGCGCACATCCATGTGAAAGCAGGTTCGTGTGGTGGTTCGCAGGATGACCCGTGCATCGGTGGGCGGCGATCCGGCGGTCGGCAAGGCGTCGAGGTCGACCGTAACGGTCAGTTGGCCGCCCATCGGCGAAATCAGCGCGTAGTCGCCCGACGCCGTCAGAGCCACCGTGTTGGTGGGATCGTTCTCGGCCCCGTCGGGCATGACAGTTTCGTTTTCGAGGAAGGCCAGGCGCGCCGGCCGGTCGCCGGTCAGCCGCAACGCCCACACCGTGCTGGTACCCTGCTTGACATCGGTGATGCGCACGCCCGGAAACGGTTCGTTGGGTGAAGCCTCGAGGCGAATGGTCTCGCCTTGATCGATGGTGCGATATTGATAGCCGTATGCCAAATCGCGGTCCGAATCGTTGGTCCAAGGGTCGAGTCCGCGGATGACTTCCTCCCCGTTGGGAATGCCGTCCATGTCGCTGTCGACCAGTCGGTCGTCGACTAGGGGATTGCCGCCCAAACGAACTTCGACCCAATCGGGAACGCCATCGCGATCCGAATCGACCAAGTAGGGGTCA
>JADGRD010000118.1 GCA_017881285.1 Pseudomonadota bacterium
GCTCGCGGCAAAAAAGCACGATAGCAATCTTTAAAAAGCCGGCTGGCGCGCGTCTGGTACGGAGAGAGGGCGAACCATGACGGACCTATCCGACCTCCGCGATCGCGTCGGCGAATGCTTGCCCCGAGCCATCGGCTTGGCCCCGAAGTCGCGCGGACGCGGCCACGACGCAGCCCGGGCGTCGCTCGCCGACGACTACACCGTCGTACTGTCCCCGCCCCTGCATGAGTCGTTCTTCGTGCTTTTCGAGCACTCCATCGCGGAGCAGGACCTCGAGGGAATGCCCTTGTTCTCCCGGGCAACGGCTGCGAGCGATCTGTCGCTAGGGGAGTACCGCACGCACGCCAGCCTGCGGGCGTTCGCCCTCGCGGCTCGCGACACGATGGCCGGCCGCGGCCTGGTGCGCTGGACGCAGATCGTCCGTGAGATCGCCAGCCGCTTGCGCGGAGACCCGGCGCCCTTCCACGCCCAGGCGCACGCCGCATGCCGGAACCTGGGCGAATTGCGCCGCCGCGTGCTGGACCGCACGGACTTCTCGCCGGGCTTCGCCGCGCGGCTCGAGCGCCAGCGGCCGTTCATCGTCATCGGGAACCAGATTTTGGCCGAGATGCGCCCGCAATGGGACTTCCGCCGCGCGGCCGCCACCAAGGACATCGTCGATGTCACCTTGCTGCCGGAGCCGTGGTTCGACCCAATCGTCACGACCCTATGCACCGAGCTCGCGGACGACCGCGACGATGTCGAACGCGCGGCGGACGAGAAGTTCTGCGCCGAGCTCGCCGCTGCTCGAGCACCGATCCGAGGAAGCGAAGAGCTCCACGGGTTCGCCGTCTCCGCGCCCTCACCCGCCAGGCTCGAGGTGTCGCTGGAAACCGGTGGCCCGTTTTTCATGGAGATCTCACCCGGGAACGTCGTGCTCTGGCCCGCCGCCGTCGTCTCGGTTGAGGCCGAAGCCTCGATGTTGCTCGGACCGCGGACCAACCTGTCGATCAGGTTGAGCTTGTCCCCGGGGTCGCACGGACGCACGCCGGCCGCGCGATCGGCGGAAGCGTCCAGCCTGCCGCGCATGGCGAGCCATCTCTCGCAGCACCCTTTTGCCAGCCGCGAAATGACGCTCTGCGTGGGCAGCACGAGCCAGCGCAACCGCCAACTCGCACAACCCCCGTCGATAGCCGATGGAATCCTCGAGTGCCAGCTGCGGGGTGCGGTACGGGTGTTCCGCTACGGCTGGCGCGGGTCGAATGAGAACCGCGTCTACCACGACCTGCGTGGCGACCCGCCCCCGGCCAGCGTCAACGTGATCCCGCTCGCCGAGGCCTTGCAGTACGTCGCCGCGCACCCAGGAATCGAGCTGGTGCGCTGGCAGCAGTGAAACGAGTCACCGTCGCTCAACAAGAAAAACGGGAGCTTCGCCAATGAACGAAATGAAAGACATCGAAATCAGACTATCGCGGGGGGGGAACCCGCTACACGGGCAGACTCGTCACTTCTCGCTCGACGAGGCCGGGGTTCCTCTGCGGGACCTGCTGGGGCCCAACCTGCGGGCTTCCGGACCGGTCGACATCTTCTTGCGACAAGGCACTCGCGAAGTGCTGATCCCCAAGGACGACTTCGAGGCGCTCTCGTTGCTCGAGGCGATCCAGCGCGTGTCGGGCACCGGCAGCACGCAAGCCGGGGTCTTCACGCTCGACGCGACGGCCGCACACGAAGGAGCGACGCATGCTTGGCTCGCGTAGTGCCCAGGTTCCGCGCGGCGGGCCCAAGCTGTTCGTCTCGGACAGCTTCATGCTTGCGGCGCAGGCGACCTGCGCTGCCGCCGACCGCTTGCACGGCGGCGTGGAGATCGCCTGGTCGGCGTACGGCCAGTGGACGATCGCCAAGGGCGATGGCTTCGGCGCGATCTACCTTTCCCATCTCTTCCTCCTGAAAGCCGAGTGTGGGCCCTCGTGGTTTCGCGTGCAGCCCGCGGATCTCTCCGCGCTGGGGCGGCGGGTCTCCGAGTCGCACCCGCAGCTGACCGTGCTTGGCCAGGTTCACCGGCACCCGGGCAGATACAAGCCAACCCCTTCGCACACCGACGACGAGGACCGCGAAAGAATCGCGAGCCTCCTGCGGGATTGTGCCGAGCGCGAGGTCGTCGAGCGCTGGGCAGTACCGCCGCAGCTGCCGCCCGCCGGAGCCAGCGGGGACGCCGGACAGATCGTCGAGTACGCGATCGATCCGCGCCTGGTGTTCAGCCTGGGCCCGCGCTCCAGAAGCCTTCCCGAGCGGCTCCTGCCGGTACGGCTGCGCCGGCTTGCGCGAGTGGCAACCGTGACGTGCACGCTGCGCGTGGGCTTGTCCTATCAGGTCTTCCTCGTCTTCAACGCGGACGCCGATCGCGATGCGATCTACGCGCAGGTGATGGAGTTCCGGCGTCTGCCATTCGGTGAGGACGTAGTGACGCTCTTCGATGACTGGCCCGTGGAGATCTTGCCCGACGCCGAGGTCGCTGCCCGCCTGGCAATCGACAACGTGGATCTGGTTCGCTGCGACGTCGATCCGGACCAGATCGAAACCACCGTCGAGGAATGCGTGCAACCCTACCTTCGCAGCAGCGCGCACATCTACCCGATCTCGACCTGGTCGTCCGCGTGTGGAACCAAGGGCGTGGCCAAGTACCGCGATCCGTACGACCGCGGCGGCAACGACGGCGGCTGGGATTAGGAGTGGCCGGATGGACGAGCTTTACAGTCGCATGTTGCGCCAGTCCGGCTGGCAGCTGGGGCCGATCCGGCAGACGTTGCTCGTGATCGCGGCGCGGGGACCGGCGGCGGAGCAGATTTCTCTCGCTGCGAGCGCGATCGGCTTCGAGCACCAGCTCGTCCTGGCGCAAGACGTCGCCGCCGGCCTCGAGCTGGCGGACGCGACCATGCGGCACAACCCCCAAGCCTACGTGGACGTGGAGCTCGGGAGTCTTCACCGGGGCATGGTCGAGATGCCGACGATCTTCCTCATGGATCTCGGAGATCCGGCCACGCGGGACATCTCGATTCGCGCCCGGCACTACATCATCGGCTTTGCCGAGAAGGCCGACCGGATCGATTTCGGCACCGATCTCATCAACGTGAGCAGCGGCTGCGGGGGCCGCCCGCTGCAGGCGTGCGCCGAGCTCGCCGTGCTCGTGGGCGAGTTGCTCTCCGGGATCTGCAGCGTCTTGAACGCGTACAGCGTCGGCGAGAACGAGCCGGGCTTCGCGCCGCCGCCGAGGTGCGCGAGCATCCCCCTGGCCCCGCCCCCCAGCCCGGGCGCCGACCTCAAATCGCGCCGGATCTACGTGGGCGGCTTCGGCGGCGCGATCGCACATCAGTTTCTGAACGCGATGGCCGTCGATCCGGTCCTGCAGGCGATCCTCTCGCACTCGGATTCGCTCATCGTCGGGGCCGACGACGACGTGGTCGAGGAGAGCAATCGCAGCCGGCAGCTCGGCTACCTGCCCGACGACGTCGGCCGGCCCAAGGCCGAAGCGACGCGCGACTGGCTCGCGCGCGGGCCACTCGCCAGGACACGCGTCGTCGATCTCAACGAGCCGATCGCGCTTCGGCATGCCGCCGAGTACGGGCCCTTCGATGTCGTGCTTTCCTCGGTCGATTCCTGGGACGCGCGGCGCACCCTGGTCGAGCTCGCGGGCCAGAGCAAGGTGCCGGCCTTGCTTTCTTCCGGCAGCAGCTTCTTCGGTGGCTTCGAGCGCATCGTGACCCGAGAGAGCGCCTGCATGTCGCTCCACGGCGTCGAGCAGCTTGCGCACCGGCCGCGCGGCACGCGGCGTTCGTGCGCGGACGCGCCTGAGCCGTCGTCGGTCATCCCGCAGGCCATCGTCGGCGGGCTCGCCGCCGCCCAGCTGCGCGATGCGTGGCTGGGCCGACGGGTCGATCCGCGGGGCGCCGAGGTTCACCTGCTGCACACCAGCTCCGAGCCAGGATTCGCGGGACTGCGGCATTCGCCGGGAAGGCTCGTCAATGCGACGTGTCCGTGTGTGGCGATTTGCGAGGGGAACGCGGCATGAGAGCTCCGGAAGGCGCGGTGGTCGGCAGGCTAACGAGCGGCGACGGCGGCGGCACCCACGCCCTCGTGCAGGGCGAGGCTGTCTCGCTCTCCGACGGGATCTCGATCGTCTCTGGCTGGAGCGACCGTTCCGACATCGAGATCGTGTGCAAGGTCGCGTCGGGCGCGCAGGTTTCCGTCAACGGCCGTCGGCGGACCGGCATGTTCGTCATCGGTCCGGGACAGCCTTTCTCGCTGCGCAACGGGGGCGCCACCGCACAGACGTGGACGTTGGTCTGCGCCGAGCAAGTGCCCGTTACGGCCGATCGGACCGGCGGCTGTGCCTTCTGCCACCGCCCCCTCGGCAGCACAGGGGTGCTCGTCGACGCGACCGGTCTGCCGCCGCGGTGGCGGGCGCTGGTCGACGGACCCCTCTGCCAGAAGTGCGCCGCCGGCATCGCCGATGCGCGCCGGCCAACCCGGGGGAGCACACGATGAGCGGCGAGGTCAACCGCATCGCCGTCGTGGGACTCGGCAACGTCGGCTACTGGACGACGACCGCCCTGGGCCTGGCCATGCTCGGCGGCCTCACCGCCGAGTGTGACATCGCGCTCGTGGATTTCGACACCGTCGACGAGCGCGCCGTGCGCAAAGGCTACCCGCCCTGGCTTCGCGGATGGCACAAGCCCAAGGCGATGGTCGCGGCGATCAACGCGACGTACGGCGTGTGCGTCGCCAACGCGATGCACCCGGTGCACGCCGCCGCCCAAAGCGTGCCGGGCCTGCTTGCCGATCGCGACGTCTTCATCTGCGTCGATTCGCTGGGCGACGCGCAATTCGTCTCGAGCCTCGCGCGCTCCCGGTGGCAGTGCCGCGTGAGCACCGGCGTGGGAGAGCTAGCCACCCACTGCCTCGAGGTCTTCCCGCCCGACACCGCTGCACTCAGCGACGTCTACGATGACGCCGCCTGGGCGCAGGCGGGTCGCCGGCAGAGCTGCATGACCGGCGAGTCGGCGCGGCCGCTCGACGGCGCGGCCCATCCCCTGGGGATCACGGCCGGCGCGCTCGCCGTGCAGGCCTATCTCAGCCGCGCTCTCGACAGCGTGCCGTACCGGCTGCAGGTGACCGGCACGCGTCCACTGCGGAGTGATCTCTGGGGTCCGGCCCGCAAGGCTGCAACTTGCCGCGTTCTCGACCTCGACCACGGCGCGACCATCGACCGCGTCCTGCGGGACATCGCGCGCGACCTTGCCGTCGATGTGGACGACCTGATGCTCACCTGGGAGACGCCCCTCGTCCGGCGCCACTGCGCCTGTCCGTGCCCGTACCTCGGCTTCGAGCGGTACCCGGTGAGCGGCCGCTGCCCGACCTGCAACGGCCGGTCGATTCTGGTCGCGGCCAGCCGCGAGACGCTGGCCGCGGAGGCGCGCGAGCTCGAGCACCGCACGCTGCGTTCGCTGCACGCGCCAGCGGGAATCGGCCTGAGCGCCATCCGGCGCGACGGCCGCAGCCAGCGGTATCGCCTGGCCTACCGACAGGAAGACGTGCCGCCGCTCGTGGGCCTTCCCCCCTCTGCCCCGAACACGCAACTGACGGAGGACTCGCACGCATGAGTAACGACGCTGGCTTGACCTGCAATCCGTCCGAACCCACGGTGACCGGCGCCATCGAGGAGCGCTGCCTGGCACGCCTGGACCACGATCTGCGTGAGCTTTCGAATTTCGCCCGGGCCGTCGGGCACGAGCGCTTCCAGATGGGCGTTGCCGCGTTCGGCGGCCGAACGCTGGGGATCGGCTTGCGCTTCCGGAGCGTGCGCACCGGCCTGCGCCGGCTCGACGACCATGCCGTCGTAGCGCAGGCGGTCGAAGTGGTCGCGGAGGTCTCGCCGGGCGCAGGCGATGCGCCCTACCCCCTGGGCGAACCGACGGTGAGGCTCCGCTTCCCGAACCTACCAACGGGTCTTGCGCCCTTCCTTGCCAACCTGTACTTCCTGTCGCCGCCCGAGGATGGGCTTGGCCCAGACGGCACGTGCCGCCCCGATCAGATCCGCATGTCCGCGCCCGGCCCAAGCCCGCTCGCGGCGATCCTCGACCCTGCCTTCCCTGGCCACCTCCGCCTCGGCATCCCGTGCCTTTACCGAAGGTGGCACCCGCAGCGCGACCTTGTCTGGGTGGCCCGGCAGATCCACTCGTTGCTCGTCGTCGAGCCGGCCACGATGGCGAGCCCGAACGACTGCCTCAATCCGGACGCCGCCAGGTACTGGCTGACTCAGACCGAGCACGCCGTGCCGCTCGAGCCGCCCCTTGGCCCGGCCCCGGAGCCTCGCGATGCGTCCAGCGACGCGGATTTCGTCCTCACCCGCAACCCCGCCCCGCAAAAAAAACATGCTCGGCCGTGAAAATCCCACCTCCACCCGCGTCTGAGCAAGGAGAGAACAACGATGTACGCCGCCTTGGATCAGGTGTTGGCAGAGACGGGGATGGCCCCCGAGCTCCTGTCCGTCGATCAGCGCCCGGCCGGCACGGCCGTGGTCTGGCTCTCGACGGATCTCGCCGATCCCGTGCAGGCGCTGGTGGACAACGCCACCTGCGGATCAACGCCCTTCGTCGTCCACCCGGACACCGGCAAGCTGGTTCGCCGCCTCACGGTCGATGTGGTGGAGAGGTGGAACACCGTGTTGCTCGTGTCCCGCCTGCGCCGCGAGCGCGGCGGCGCCGCGACACCCGCGCTCGTCGGTTCGTTCGGCCGCTCCGGCCGGATGGCCGTGGACACGAGCGGGGTCCCGCCGCTCCTGACCGCGGCGATCTTCCCGCGCGACCTTCACCCCGAGAAGTCGGCGCTCGCTCCGGATCGCGTGCGCCGGATCGCACGGGTCCTGCTCGCAGTGGCCGGTGGCACGGACGACCGGTTTCACTGTATGCGCGAGTCGGGCAACGTCTTCTCGATCGAGCGGGCCGTTGCCGTCGGGCCCAGCGGCTCGTCGGAAAAGCAGATCCGTGCGAAAGCCCGAGTCCTCATCACCGAGGCCGACGAAGACCGCCACCTCATCGAGCTTCTCCAGCACGACCGCTATCCGGCGGCCGTCTGGGATGCATAACCCATCACGAGGAGTGAACCATGTTTGCCAATGCATGCGAATGCGAAATCCAGATCGAACACAACGGACAGCTGCGCAAGGAAAAGGTCAAGGCCTCCAGCAACAGCGTCAACCCCACCCGGTTGCGCCAGCAGATGCTCGACTTCTTCCAGGTCGGCAGCCCCATCGATGACCTCGAAGTCGAGAGTGACGAGGACGAGAGCTGGACACTGCTCGGGTTCGAGGAGAATGGCGGCAGCATCGAGCTCGACGGCGCCAACGCCATCAAGCTGAAGGACTACACCGCGTTCCGCCTCACACCGCGCACCGCTGGCGGCGCGCGGGAGGCCCGCTAGATGGCGCAGCTCCGCGCTCACGACGGCCAGCCCTGCTCGCTCGAGGTCGTCTTCTACGAGAAAGCCACGTCGCCACCCGCGGGCGCTGACCCCGAGCGGGCGGCCGCGGTTCCGCGCCGGCCGGCAGCTCGGATCGTGGTACGGCCCGAGGTGATCTGCCGCGACCACCTCCAGGACCTGGGCCATGCGGTCGCCCGCGATTCCTCGGAGCTCGAAGGCGTCGAGCTGCCCGTCGGCGTCGAGTACTTTGAGGAGCACCCTTCCGTCCTGATGCTCATTGCGAAGAAGTCGTGCGCACCGACGTGGGACAAGGCCGAGCTTGCGGCCGGCGTACCCATGCATATCGAGACGCTCGACCGCGGGCCGCTCGCGAAGTTCATGCGCAAGCGGGGGCTCGACCCGCAGAACCTGGTCTTCAGCGTGAAGCCAGTCGCCGTCGCCGAGGCACCTGCGCCGCAGTCGAGCAGCGGGTTCGAGCTCAGGGGCGGAAGCGACGAGCCACGCGCGTGGGTCACGGTGCGGGTGCCGAGCTACGCATCGTGGGCCGACGCTGCGGTCCCGGCACACACGGAGCTGCTGCCGTCGCACGCCGGCGAGCACGGGATGCGCGTCTACGTCCCGCGCGAGCTCCTCGCGCAGCTCGTGCAGGATGAGGTGGCGTACGCCGGCCGCGCCGGTGACGCGTGGACGGAGCGCGCCTGGTTCCTCGCCGGCAATTTCGGCCGGCAGGATGGGCGGATCAACGCGCGGGTGTGCGCCATCTGCCTGGCCGTTGACGTCCAAGCGACCGTTGCGGACGTGGTGTTCGGCCCGCAGACCTGGGTGCGCGCACGGCAGGAGATGGACGCCCGCGGTCTCGAGCTTCTCGGGTGGGTGCACACGCACTCTCTCGCCAGGCTCCGCAAGGCGGTGCGGCGCCAAACCGACGGCGCGGCGGCGACCGCCGCGATCGCGACGCCCTTGGCCCAGGCCCAGGGCGAGACCGCACCATCCGATCTCCATGCAGCCCTCGCCGAGCTCAAGAGCGGCCTGTTCCTCTCGCAGACCGACATCGACTCGGCCCGGCGCCTTGGCTTCCGTTCGCCCAC
>JADGRD010000784.1 GCA_017881285.1 Pseudomonadota bacterium
GTGCAAGTTCAATCCCGAGCTGCGCCCGCCCCTCAAGAAGGCCGGCTACCTGACCCGCGACGCTCGCGCCAAGGAGCGCAAGAAGTACGGGCAGCGTGGCGCAAGGGCCAGGTTCCAGTTCTCCAAGCGGTAGAAAGTATCGCTCAGCTCTCGAGTGGAGTGGCGGCCGACGATTTGGCGCGGAACCCTCGGAGGGTTCCGCACCTCCCGCGATGGGCTTCGGCGAGCAAAGCTCGCCTTCGCCCACGTGATCTGGCCGCTGGCGGCGTCGGGCCTGCGCTTCCGTTCCTCAAGTACATCAGTACATTCCGGTACGGTTCTCGGCCCTCCTTGCCAGCAGCCAGGCTTGTCGGCCGGGTTCTGTCGGCCATCGAAGCTGGTGTTTGTCGCCTTGCTTGCGGGGGTTTCAGATGCCTGGGCCGGTCGTTTTCAGCGGCGGGCTGGGACTGCCTTTGAGCGGGCAGCCTTCGACCTGGAGGTCGGATTCCGGGCCCTCGGGGGCGTCGAGGAAGGAGCCGCGCGGGATCGCGGTAGAGTCGATCACCCGGCAGGCGACGAAGATGGGCACGCGGCTGCCGAGCGCGAGCGCGATGGCGTCCGACGGCCGAGCGTCGAGCTCGAAGATGCGGCCTCCGGCCCGAACGAAGACCGAGCCGAGGAAGGTGCTGGCTACTTGTGCAAGCCCCGCTCGGGCCTGGCCCCACGCGCGCGCATCTCGGCAATGTACTGCCGGATCGTCCCCTCGACGTTTTCGTTGAAACGCACGGAGCCTTCGGCGATCTCACGCAGCGCGGTCACGCCAGGTTTGTTGTCGCACTTCACGAGCGGCGTGGCGCGCCCGGCGAGCTGCCGCGCCCGCTCTGCCCCGAGAATCACCAGGGCGAAGCGGTTAGGTACTTTCTCCAAACAATCTTCGACAGTTACGCGAGCCAATCTGGCCTCCAGGGCAAAGTGCGAGAAGCGAATATGAGGTCGGAAGCGGCCAAAGTCAAGGGCCGTCGAGGCGCAGTGACAGCGCGCCAATAACTGCGACGCGGGAGGAGGCGAATCCTCAAACGTGTCTCCAGAGTGGTTAGCTCATTGCAAACCCTGTCTCCAAACCCTAGGCTAAAGAAGTCATACCTAACTTTGTCGGCTCTCCCTGTGGGAGGGGAGAGGCCGGAGGAGTTGAAGAAATGCAGCCGATTACTATCAATTGGAGTGACCTAGAAATTGCTTTCGAGCGGAACTCTCCCGAGCAGGAAAGTTTCCTCGACCTCGAGAATGGGGACCTGCTTTCCATTGCCGAAGGCGAGCCGGACGCCGCGGTCCGGCGCACCCGTGTGGCCAACAACCCCGAACGCTACTTGCGGGTTGACCCGGCCTCCTCACGCGAGCAGTACCGCTGGATGGAACGTTTCGTGGGCGCGGTCGCCGACCTGGCCTTGCGCGAACGCCTCCTCGTCGCCATCGACGGCAAGGGCGCGTTCCGCCGGTTCAAGGACGTCCTGCTCGCTTTTCCGGCGGAGCGGGAGCGATGGTTCGCCTATCGCTCGGAGCTCCTCCATCTCCACATCCAAACCTGGCTCGATCATCTCCATGTCGAGCCAGCCAATTCGCCGCCCTGGGGACGGGTCGCGGCGCGCGCCGAAGCGCCGGAGGTGCAGCACGTGGTGACCAGCAACGAATCGCCGGGTGAAATTTTACGCCGGCAGGCACGGGAGCTCATCGACGAAATCCCGGCCGCCGAGATGCCGACCGCCATCGTATTCCTGGAATTCCTTCGCGAACGCGGCGCCACCTCGCTGCTCGGCAATGCCACTCCCGCGCCCGCGACCACGGACAAGACTTCCGAGGAGCTCCCTCGCCAGGAGGAAGACGAAGACCCGGCCGACCTGCGCAAAGAGGACGCGGTCGCGATCTAGTGCTCCGGGGGAACCCAGATCCAGCCCTGGGGGTCGATGGGATCGCCCGCGAGGGCTGAGATCTGCCAGCCATCACGGGCGCGCAGATACCCTGTGTACGCGCAGAGGACCGCGTCGAAGACGTGGTCGCTCTGGCGGCACTCCTCGCGCCAGACGCCAGGTCCGAAGCTGAGGTCGCCGAGCGCGGCCAGAATCTCGATGCGGCGGTCGACGCGCTTCTTGTAGGGCTGGCGAAACCCCAGTAGCTCCAGCGTCGCCCGGGGATAGACCTCGATCAGGTTGTGGTTCAGCCGGAAACCTCGCGCGAGCGCGCGCACGAGGTGGGCGGCCCGCGCGGCCAGCGGGCCCATGGCCTGCCCCATGGTTTCACGCGCGATCATGCCGCGGCTGCGCAGATAGAGGTCCGTCGCCCGTTGCGTGTAGGGTGTGATGGCCGGCTTGCCCCGCCGGTGGTCGCGGCCATTCTGCGGCTTCGGATCCGCCAGGGCGCGCATGGACACGACCTCGGAATCCACGCAGGCCGGCTGACCCGGGCAGACCGGCTCGGTGCAGCGGAGGCAGGGCGGAAGCGTCAGGGGCGCGTCGACGCAGATCACCGCGTTTCCCGCGAGGCCGGCCCGCG
>JADGRD010000785.1 GCA_017881285.1 Pseudomonadota bacterium
CGCCCCCATTACCGAAGATGCCCTCCACGAAGTCGAGGCTGGCGACCAGGCCACCGGGCACGATGAAGCGGATCTCCATCCGCTTCTCGCGCACCGAGCCGGGTGCCTCCGGGGACACCAGCGGGCGAAGCTGCAACGAGACGAAACAGGCCGCCGGCTGCGGCTGGTTGGCCGTGTAGGGCAGGACCTTGTCGATCTCCGGCGGCTCGAACGCGCGGGCCAGCAGCCGGGCGAACGCCACCTTGGGCACGGCGATCTTGTCATCGGGGATCGGGAGTCCGCCCTCGGCGATGTGGAAGACCCCCGCGGTGGTCCGGCGATCGTTGGCCGGGTTGTGCAGCACGCCGTTGACGAGCCGGTAGCTGCTCATCAGAGCCGAGGTGAAGCTATCGCCGTCGAAGGGCAGCGACAGGTCCCGGGCCAGACCCGGCTCATCCAGGTCCAGGGTGCGCCGCGGAAGCTGGGGGCGCTCACCGGTATCGGCCAGGTAGTCGTCCAGGAACCCCTGGATCCGCCCGTCCGCCGCGCACAACCGGTCGGACAGCCGGCGGCTGAGCTCACGCTGGTGGGCGAGGATCGGGCGCGTGAGCCTGGCCGACTCGGTGTCCTCGAACCCTTCGGGCAGGGGCAGCCCGAGCTGGTCAAGACGGAGGTTGATGGCAGCGTTCTGGATGTGGGGCACACCTGATTGTGTTCCTTCCTGATGCGCCCACACCAGTGCCCGCCAGACCTGCCTCACAGGTAGCGGCATCCCCCGGCGAACTCGCGACCCCAGATGCCCCTGGTGATCGCCGCGTACTGGACCCGCCGGCCTGTTCGGGATGAGTGGATCATCCAACCGCCCGCCGACGAAGACAACGAATCCGAGCACGACTGAGCACATCAGTCCCCAAGGGGCCAACTGCGGGCAGCCGTCCGGCGCGCAGCAGGGCCACCGTCTGGCGTACCCGTTCGATCTCGGTCACGACGTGTCTGGCTCGTGCCCGAATCGTGATGTCCGACAACCGATCCAGGGTCTTGTCGAGGTCGTCGAATGCCACCTCCCGGAGCGAGGACGGGCCCAGCTGCCGGGCCGCCTCCTCGTAGCTGTCGCGCCGTTGCGCGTACTGCCCGTCGACCAGGGTGTGCTCGGCGCGGGTGTCCATGATGAGCAGCGACGGGCCGTGGGCGGACAGGTCGAAGGGCACCGGGGCTATCGACCCGTCGCGACAGTCGAGCAACAGCGCATGACCGACCCGGCAGCGCAGGGCCGCGGCCTGGTCCATCCCGCCGGTCGGGGCCTGGGCGATGGTGTTCTCGGCATTGACAATGAGTGAGCGGGGAAGGTCCTGACACGGGGTTGCTGGACGAGTACTGTCCTGAAGTATTCGGGCTGGCAGAGACCGAGGGAGCGATCGCATGCGTCGGTATCTCGTGGTGGCGAATCGGACCTTGGGGGGCGCGGAGCTGGAGGAGGAGCTTCGCAAGCGGATCGGGGAGGGGCCGAGTTCCCTTTATGTGATTGTCCCGAACACCACTGCCGCGCATTACTACTCCACACCGGTGGCTGGTGGCTATGTGCCTATGCCCACCGTGGACAGGACCATCGATGGTCCCCGGTCCGATAAGGAAGCGACCGCGCAGGCTCGGCACCGGCTGGATGAGCTGGTGGCAGGTCTGACCGCTACGGATGTGGAGGTCGAGGGACACCTCGGGAGCGCCTACCCGCGCAAGGCGATCCAGGCGGCGCTGGCAGACCACGACTTCGACGAGGTCATCGTGTCCACGCTGCCGCGGCGGGGGTCTGAGTGGCTCCGGGCCGATCTGCCTCACCGCATCAAGCGCCGGTACGGGGTGCCGGTGACGACGATCGTCATGGCCAAGCCACAAGCCGAGCGACCAACGGCAGGCGACGGCGAGTCGGGTCCGTCGGTCGGCAAGACGATACTGGTGGCGGGGGTGGCCGCACTGGGGGGTTTCCTGTTCGGCTACGACACGGCGGTGATCAACGGGGCGGTTAAGGCCCTCGTGTCGGCGTACAAGTTGGGGCCCTTCATGGCCGGGTTCGCGGTGTCCGTGGCGCTGCTCGGCTGCGCTGTCGGCGCATGGTTCGCGGGCGGTCTGGCTAACCGTTTCGGGCGGCCACGCGTCATGGTGATCGCGGCCGGTCTGTTCCTCGCCTCGGCGTTCGGCAGCGGGTTGTCGTTCAGCCAGTGGGACTTCAGCCTGTGGCGGTTCGTCGGCGGCATGGGGGTGGGTGCCGCCTCGGTGATCGCGCCGGCCTACATCGCGGAAATCTCCCCAGCGCACCTACGAGGTCGGCTGGGGTCGCTGCAGCAGCTGGCGATCGTGGTCGGCATCTTCTTGGCTCTCCTGGTGGACTACGCGCTCGCAACAACTGCGGGGAGCGCCTCTGACAAGTTGTGGCTGGGCGTCGCTGCCTGGCGGTGGATGTTCCTGTCTCTTGCGGTTCCAGCTCTCATCTACGGCGGCCTCGCGTTGACGATCCCGGAGTCGCCGCGCTACCTGGTGGCCAAGGACCGGCTT
>JADGRD010000786.1 GCA_017881285.1 Pseudomonadota bacterium
CTGACCGCGCAGGGTTCGGATGGCGGCGTCGGATTTGGCGATGGCACCTTCCGCGCGCGAAGCGCGGCCCGTGATCATGCGCTGGACTTCATCCAGGACACTCGCGGGGACTTGGTCGGCGAGCGTGGGCAAGGCCCGCAGGGTCTCGGCGCTGCCCAGGTTCGCCGCTGCGAGCAGCACGTATGCGGCGTCGGTGTCTGGCTGGGCGGCGAGCGCGGTCAGAGCGGCCGCGTCCGACGGGGCGCCCGCGATCGCGAGGGCGTCGACGAGCAGGTGGTCCACGTCCTCGCCCTTCTCCACGCGCACCCGCACCTCGGCGAAGGCGGCCGCCGAGCCCAGCGCCGTGGCCGCGAAGAGCAGGGCGCTGGCTCGCCGGGGCGTCCGCGCCTCGCGGGCCCACGCCAGGAGCATCTGCGTGTCGTGGTTGCCGTCGGTCCAGGGCAGAGCCCGCGCCGCCTCGACCGCGATCTCGTCCTTGGGGTGGTTCGACAGCTCCCAGAGCTGTCCCGACGAAAGCAGATTCTGTTCCACCAGCAGCGGCAGCAGCAAGCCGCACACCGCCGGATGCGCGGGCTTGAGAAAAACCTTGAGCAGCCAGTCGAGCAGGCTCGCGTCCGCGAGGGTGCGCAGCAGGGTCGCGCTGGTGTCGGGCAAGGGCTGCTTGTCGGCCGCGGCCTTGCCCAGGATCCCGAGCATCATCTCGGCGCCACGCACCTCGCCCAGGTGGACCAGCGCCGCGCCGGCGGCCAACCGATCGTCCAGGCTCTTGGCCACGTCGGCCACGCGCAGGATCTCCGGGACGCGCTCGCGGCCCAGCCACTTGAGCGCGGTGACCTGCTTCTGTAGCTCCGCGTCCGCGCCGTAGCGATCCGCGAGCCGGAAGAGCGGTTCGCTGAGCACCACGTGCAGCGTGCGCAGCTTCGCCTCGAGCCCATCGAGCAAGACGCCCGCCGTTTGGAAGTCGAGAACGGGCGCGCCGGCAAGCCGTGGCCGCGGTGCACGCGTCGTGCGTGCTGGTTGCCTTGCCACCGCGCCCCCGGCGTCCGTGCTTGGGCTCAGCACCAGATCCGGCGCGAGCGCGGCGACGAAGGCCTCCGCCGCCGGCGCCAGCAAGGCCAGCGCCTTGTTGACGCCGTCGAGTTGGTCATGATCGGCCGGCCGGTCGGACTTGCCAATCAGCTCCACGCAGGCGCGCAGCTCGGAGATCCCCGACGCGATGGTCTCGTCCTGGGCCTGCGCCGACAGCCCGGTCAAGGATTTGTCCAGCGCCCCCAACGCCCGGCGCAGTGCTGCCCCGACGGCGGGGGAGGTCCCGCGCCGCCGCAGCAGCGGCCCTAGCAGCTTGCTGGCTTGCCGAACCTGATCCGAAGCCATGGATTCGTCGCTGGTCCCTGGCCAGTACAGTGCCCTGAAAACCGGCGCGAAGCCAGGGTTGCGCTCGGCCACGCGAGCGCAGCGAAAGGCCGCGCCGTGTCGCCAGGTTCAGGCTATAAATGTGGGCTGCACGGAGGAGACACCGCCATGCGCAGAGCAAACCAGCTTCGGACCGTTTCCTTTTCGAGCGACGACCAGCCGCTGGCGGGACGCTTCGTGGAGGGGCACGTCGTGGCTGTCGCTCCCGGCGGCAAGGCGACGTTTCGCGACGACGCGGGGACGGCGACCGAGGTGCGCGTCCCGCGCCATGTGGACAAGCGCTGGCTGGCAGCGGCCGTCGGTCTGGCACCCGTGCCGGCCATCGCGCTTCATCCGGACGACATACTCTCGCCCGTGCTCTGGTGCGTATTTTCCGCGCCGGAGCACGAGCCGCTCGACGAGCGTTTCCAGGTCCACGCCAAGACCGTCGAGCTTTCGGCCAGCGAATCCATCCGCATCAGCACCGGCAAATCCGTCATCACGGTGACCGCCAAGGGCGAGGTTTCCGTGCGCGGCAAGAACATCACCTCGCGCGCATCGAACCTGAACCGCATTCGCGGCGGCGCGGTCAAGATCAACTAGCGGCCGCGATGGGCACCGCCATCAACCTCACGCCCTACGCCGTCGGCGAGCTGGCCGGTAAGGACGCCGAGGGCTTTCCCATGTTCGTGGCCGTCGTGAAGGGAACCTTCACCTGGCAAGCCGATGGGAGCGTGCAAGCAATCGACCCGTGCCCGATTCAAGAAGCCGACGAGTGGGCGGGCGAGCCGAGCACCTCGGGACTGCTCGTCGCCTCCGAGTTGACGCCGCCCAAGCCGCGCGTCGACGTCTTGCTTCGTGGCGCGCTGACCGCGGCCGCGCCGTTTTCGGAGCTGGACGCTGGCCTGCGCGTCGGCGCGCGCTTGCAGAAGGTGGCGCGCGTGTTCGGCGCCCGCTACTGGTTGCCAGGGGTCGTGCACGACATGGTGCCGTCGAAGCCCCACCCGACCCAGGCGCTGCCCTTTGCCTGGGAGCTGGCCTTCGGCGGATCGGATGCGCAGGACACGCGCGCCACCGAGCCGCGCAATCCCGCGGGCAGCGGCGTCACCAAGCGCCCGGCCGAGCTG
>JADGRD010000787.1 GCA_017881285.1 Pseudomonadota bacterium
TTGCCACGTCAACCTGAAAAAGCGAGCGCAGTGCGACTACGGTTTGCCCCCTTGACTCGGACACGCCGCTCGCGGCATACCTTGGCGTCCTCGCAAGCAGATCTGGTGGGCGTAGCTCAATGGTAGAGCATCGGATTGTGGATCCGAGGGTTGGGGGTTCGATACCCCTCGCTCACCCAACTCGCGTGGGAAGCCGGCCGGCTTCGCCGGCCGCGCACCACCGTGGGAGGGTTTGGGAACCCTCTCAGGGTTTCCATTTCATGTTCATGTCCGCGTTGGGGCGCGATTGACGTGGCCGGCTTCTTCGGCGTGACCCTGCCCGATGGGGCCGACGGCCGGCTGCGCGCGGGCGCACCGGTGGTAGCCCTCGATGCTCTGCCCGGAGCGAGCGGTTGCGAGCCGGGCCGCCAGGTCCGCCTGCTCGACCCGCACGGCGAGCCGGTGGCCGCCGGCCTCGCGGATCCGGAAAACGGCGTCATCCACGTCCTCAGTCTGGAAACCGTGCCTGCCTTCGACGCGAAGTTCTTCGGCGAGCGCGTGGCCCGCGCGCTGTCCCTGCGCCGTAGGCTTGGCCTGGCCCCGGAGGAATCCAGCTTTCGCCTGGTCAACGCCGAGGGCGACGGGCTGCCGGGGTTCTCGGTCGACCGCTTCAGCGAGTACGCCGTGGTTTGCGCGCCCAGCCGCCCGCTCCTGCCCTACGCCCGCCTGCTCGCGCAGGCGACCCTCGCCACGGCCGGCGCGCCGCCTTTGCGTGGCGCCGTGATCAAGGTGCGTGGCAAGGATCCGCAGGATCGCTCGCACAAGGACGAGGTCGTGGGCGACCGGCCGCCCGAGAAATACGTCGCCACCGAACTGGGCGTCCCCTACGAAATCCACCTCTTGGGTTCGCTCAACGTCGGCCTCTTCCCCGACATGCGCGAGCAGCGGCGAAGCATCGCGCGTTTCGTGGCTGGCCAGCGCGTGCTCAACACCTTCGCGTACACCGGCGCGCTCTCCCTCGCCGCCGCGCGGGCCGGGGCGACGAGCGTGACCAGCGTCGATCTGTCCTCGGGCGTGCTGGCCTGGGCGCGTGAGAACTTCCGCCTCTCCGGTTTCGCCGCCGACGATCCGCGCTTCCATTTCGTGGTCTCCGACGTGCGCCGCTTCATGGAAAAGGAAGCCGAGCGTGGCAACCTCTACGACACCATCATCATGGATCCACCGACCGTGTCCGCCGCGCGCGCCTCGCAGTGGTCGATGAAGCGCGACTACCCACGGCTCATCGCCCTGGCGGCCAAGCTGTTGCCACCCGACGGTGGCATCCTTTGGGTCTCGGCCAACACGCGCCGCGGGCCGTCCGTGCTGCGCCACGTCGAGGAGGGAATCCGCCAGTCCGGACGTCGCGGCGCGCTCCTGGAGATTGGCGGCCTGCCGCCCGACTTTCCCACCCCGCCCGGCTGGCCCGAGGCGCGCTACCTGGAAATCTGCCAAGTCTTCGTCACGAGCGAGTAACATGCGCCGTGGAATGAAACGGGGAGCCCTTCTCATTCTGGCCGTGCTGGCCGCTGCCGCCTGTGACCAGAGCGAAGCTCCCACGCGTGACGCGGGGGAGGATCTTGTTCCCTTCGACACGCCGCCGCCGCCCAGCGACGTACCGGTTTCGCTCAGCGTGGACTTTGCCGTCGAGAACTGTCCCGCTTTCGATCCCGTCGCCCTCACCTGCACGGGCAGTGTCCCGCTCGCGGTCAGGTTCGTGCCGCTGGCCACGACCACCGTGACCAACTACCGGTGGGAGTTCGGTGATGGCTCGCTTTCCGCCTCCGAGGCCGCGCCGAGCCATGTCTACGGCCGGCCCGGCACGTACACGGTCAAGATCATCGCCACCGACGTAGGGGGAGGCCTTGTGACCAAACTCCACACCGGTTTCATCGTCGCGCAAGCGAATGCTATTGGCGAGCCGTGCGATGCCAGCGTGCAGTGCGACCAGGGGCTCTTCTGCCTGTGTCCGGCCAGCGCCGCGTGCAGCACCGGACCCGCGCGAGGGATGTGTGTCTCCGAGTGTTCCTCCGGTTTCTGCGACGCGGGCCAGGAGTGCGCGGGTCTGCTGACCGTGCCCACGCCGTCGGCGGGTGCGGAGCCCTGGCAAAAGTCCCTCTGCCTGCCCGCGTGCGAGAAGGACACGGACTGCGCGGACGGACTGCGCTGCCGCACCCTCCCGTTTGGCCCGGCGGGCAGCGCCTGGGTGCATGCCTGTTTCGCGGACGTTCCGCGCGATGTCGGGGAACCCTGCGCGGATGCCGGCGGCAACCTGCGCGACGACCTGTGCGCGAGCGGCCAGTGCGTCGACCTCGGCGCGTTGGGCATGTGCAGCCTGAATTGCCAGAACGGCTCGTGCCCGCCCGGATCGGACTGCGCCGTGTTCGGCGATGGCAGGAAGCTCTGTCTCCGTCCATGCACCAGCTACGCCTGCGCCAGCGATGCCCTGCTCACCTGCGTAATTCCCAGTCTTGGCGATCTCGGCTATCACCTCGCCAGC
>JADGRD010000119.1 GCA_017881285.1 Pseudomonadota bacterium
GCCTTGGCCCATCGCGCGCGGGCCGAGGCCTCTTGGCAGGTGTCTGGCGCCCATCTCCCGGGGACCTCACAAGTAAACCTCTCTTCGGACACCAAGATACAGCGCGTGCTCGTCGCGTTGCAGGCCGGCTTGAGTGGATTGTCATTTTGGGCGCCATTTTGCCTTGGCCGAAACGCATCCGCAGTAACTCTCCGAGCACGCCAACCACGAAGCCGATCGCTCGGGCGCCCGCGACTACCTCCAGCGTGTTGCCTGGAAAGGCGCCACGCCGATGTTGCAGCCAGCGGGGGCAAGCGGTGGTACAACCACGGCCCATGACCGGACCCAAGTTCCTCCACGGTGACGCCGCGACCCCCGCGCCGAACGGCGAACGCCCGCGCGTCGCCGCCTACGACCTGGGCTCGAACTCGTTCCACCTGCTGGTCGCCGAGGCTGACGGCCAGGGCGGCCTGGTCGAGCTGGCGCGCGGGCACGAGATGGTCCGGCTCGGCGAGGAGTCCCTGCGCGAAGGCTTCATCCCCTTCTCGACGTTCCAGCGCGGCCTCGACGGGCTCATCAAGCTGCGCAACCTCGCCGAGGGCTTCGCGCCCGAGAGCACGGTTGCGGTGGCCACCAGCGCCATCCGCGAGGCGCGCAACGGCGCGGACTTCGTGCATACCGTGTCCCGCGAGGTCGGGCTCGACGTGGAAGTGCTCGATCCGGTCAAGGAAGCCACGCTCATCTACTGGGGCGCCCGCCAGGCGCTCGACGTGGGCGACGGCAAGTTCGCCCTGCTCGACGTGGGGGGCGGCTCGATTAAGGCGCTGGTCGGCAGCGCCGCCGATTGCCTGTTCGCGACCTCGTTGCGCATGGGCGTTCTGCGCCTGCGCGAAGACTGCAATTGCGAGAAGCTACCGGATCGCGCGGAACGCCTGATGGCCGAAACCCGCGTGCGCGCGGTGGTCCAGCCAGCGATCCGGCAGATGCTCAAGGTCGGCTTCGACTTCGTCACCTTCACCTCCGGCACCGCGCTGGCCGTGGCGCGCATGGCCGAGGGTAGCGCCGACAAGCTCGCCGATGCGCGCGGGCGTTCGGGCGAAGGCATGGGACGCCACCTCGTGCTCAACCTCGACCACCTGCGCGCCCTCGAGGCGCGGCTGGTGACGGTGACCCCCGAGGAACGCGCCGCCTTGCCAGGAGTGGGCGCGCTGCGCGCCGACACCATCATTCCCGGCACCATCCTGCTGCGGACGTTGCTCGAGCTGACCGGGCACGAGAATGCCTTGATCTGCGAAAGCGCGCTCAAGGAAGGCCTGGTCGTCGACTATTTCGTGCGGCGGCAGACCGGACTGGCCGAGGCATTGTTCGAGGAAGACGACTGAGCTCGCGCGGTTCCGATTTGTCTTCTGAGCTGCCCGACCCCGCATGCCGGCTACGGATCCGGCCACGGCCCCCGGGATTTCTGCCCGGGATTGACCCGCAGGGAACACGTGGTAGCTTAGGGATCGAACCCCATGCAGCGTCACCCCGCGTTCTACGGCACCTTTAGCTATTCCTGGTGGAAGCCAGGGCCGCGGGGACTTGCCTAAGCAACGCTTGCATCGAAGTCATCCCAGGCCCTGAGCGAACCTCAGGGCCTTTTTCGTTTCTGGAAGAGGAAATCCCATGTTGCCGACCAAGAACCTTCGCATCGCCGAATTTGCTCCCCTGGTCACGCCCCGCCAACTCGAGGAGGAACTGCCCACCACCCCGGAGATACGCCAGATGGTCCAGGGGAGCCGGCAGGCCATCTCCGCCATGTTGCACGGCGAGGATCGCCGACGCCTGGTGGTCGTGGTGGGACCGTGCTCGATCCACGATGCGGACGCCGCGCTTGCCTACGCCGAGCGCCTGAAGAAGGTCGCCGACCGGACCCAAAACCAGCTCCTCATCGTGATGCGGACCTACTTCGAGAAACCGCGCACCGTGGTCGGCTGGAAGGGTCTCATCAGCGATCCGCAACTCGATGGCTCGTGCGACATTCCCACCGGCCTGGCGCTCGCGCGCAAGATCCTCCTGGCCATCAACACCCTCGGGCTACCCTGCGCGACGGAATTCCTCGACACGGTCGTCCCGCACTATCTCGCCGATATGGTGACCTGGGCCGCGATTGGCGCGCGCACCACGGAAAGCCAGGTCCACCGCCAGATGGCCAGCGGCCTCTCCATGCCCGTCGGTTTCAAGAACAGCACCGACGGATCCCTGCAAAACGCCATCAACGCGGTGCTCTCGGCCGGTCATCCCCACGCTTTCCTGGGCATCAACGCTGACGGTGTATCGTCGGTGGTCAAGACCACGGGCAATCAGGACTGTCATATCGTCCTGCGCGGCGGCGCCTCGGGGGCCAACTATCACCACGAGGATGTCGTGGCCGCGGCGCGCGCCGTGGGCGAGGCGGGACTCGAACGCGGGGTGATGGTGGACTGCTCGCACGGCAATTCCGGCAAGGATCACACCCGGCAAGGGGCCGTCTTCGCCGAGGTGGTGAGAAGCTTCGCGACGGGGCAAAAGGCCATCCTTGGCGTCATGGTCGAAAGCAACCTCCACCCAGGCAGGCAGACTTGGATGCAGGGGGCGCCACTCGAATACGGGGTTTCGATCACCGACGGCTGCATCGGCTGGGAGGAAACCGAGCGTCTGCTGCTGGACGCCGCCGCCATGGTGTCCCGCGCCACGTGCGAGAGCGACGCCAGCCACGCCGCGGCCGGCTAGGACAGCAAACCACCGCTGTTTCCTTTACGGGAAATCCCTCTTGGGGGTATTTTATGCACTCGATGTGTAAGAAACCGTGCGCTCCCGCCCGCGAACGAGCACCCTCACGGCGGCGCCTCGGCTGCGTCCTCATCCTCGCGCTAGCCGCGCTGTGGACCAACGCCGCGTGCGAGGACAAAGCCATCGGGCGGCCCTGCGACATCACGGCTGACGCCGGCGCAGCTCAGGGCGCCTACAACAACAACGCGACCGACTGTCCGAGCCACCTGTGCATCAAGCCCGCCGTGCAGCCGGGTGTGTCGATCGATCTCGACACCAGTGCGTACTGCACCGTTCAGTGCTCCTCCGATACCGACTGCAACGGACAGACGCGCGACCCGTCGAACCCGCTCGACAAGCGTTGCCGGAAGGGTTTCAGCTGCGCGCCCGTTTTCGACAAAGGCGCCCTGTGTTGCGTCAAGCTCTGCCTGTGCCGCGACTTCTTCGTGTCGTCCGTCGGCCCGGCAGTCCCCGATACCTGTAAGTCCGATTCGGGGGTGACCTGTTCCTGACAGGGCGCATTTCCTTCATCTTCTTTTTGCCCAGGCGGTTCGCGCCACGCGAAATCCCCCTTCCCGCGCGTCCAAGGACGAGTATTCTAAGACTGTTTTTCTAAGTAGTCCGAGGATAGCCGGGTGACAGTTGCGTTCTTGGGTCCGCACTGCCCTCGGCAGATTCGCGAGCGGCCGAGCACGACGAATCCGAACCATTCACTTGGCTGAACCTGGGTCAGAGGACAACCATGAGTTCTGCGAACAACGAGGAACCTGCCCGCAACGCTAGTGCAAATGGCGAGACGCCCACGCAGCCGACGCCGGACGAGGAGAACACCGCCGAGATCGAGCTGTTGGATGTGACGCCCACGCCGCTCGTCGTCCCGACCGGAGCCACGGATCCCCTGCCCCCGGCCCAGCCGCGCGCGGTGTCCACGGCGGCCAAACGTCCGCCGCCGCTGCCCCCGCGCGCCTCCCCGCCACCCCCACCGCCACGCACGACGCAGTCCCGTCCCGCCGTGCCACCACCTCCCCCTCGACCGGCGCCCGCGCCGGTAGACGTGGCCACCACGCCGCCGACCGCGCCGACCGTCACGGCGCCTATCTCCGAGAGTTCCACCACGTCACGTGCCACCGCCGGTGCGGCGGCTTCGCCCTCGGCGAGCCTCGCTCCCTCCCCCGACGTTTCTCCCCTGCCGACGCGGCCGTCTGCTGCCCGTCACGTCGCGCCCGGGCGTCCTTCTCCTTCCCCGGAAAAGCCTTTCCCGCCTCAGCCCGCGGCCCCACCCGTGGTGGCGCCCCTGCCCGGCACCTCATCCACCTCGCGCCTCACGTTGAGCGTGGCCGTCTCGGCTGCGCCGCCACCCGCAAGCGCCGCACTCTCGCTGGGCCTGCAGACCGTGCCGTTGCCCGCGGTGGCCGCATACGCGCCGCGCCCCGCCGAGATCGATCACTTCGCTCCCGACGCCGCCATCGCCGACGCCCGCAAGCGCGTGGAACAGGCGACCTCGGGCGACCGCACGGCCTTGGCGCGCGCCCGCACGGAGCTCGGCATCTTGCTCGAAGCCGGTGGGGGTGACGCGGCCGCGGCTCTCACCGAATACCGAGCCGCGCATGGCGTGGCCGCCAATCTGATCGCGCCCATCGCCGCCGCCCGGCGGCTCACGCCGCTGCGCCCGGCCGCGCCGGCGCTCGCGTTGCTCGAGGCCGAAGTGCACGCCACGACCGAGCCCGCGGCGCATGTCACCCGCCAGCTCGAGCTCGGCATGCTGCTCGCGGCGAGCGCGGCGCCCCCGGATCGCACGAGCCAGGCCTACCGCGAGGTGCTCGCGGCACGGCCCGGCCACCCCGGAGCCCTACGCGGGCTGGAAACCGCCCTTTCCCTGTCGCCGCGCACGGCGGAGAGCCCGCAGCAGATGGAGAGCCTGGCCGCGCACCTCGAAACCATGGCCGCGGTCTTGCGCAGCGACACCCGGCTTTCCGCCTGGATCGAGGTCGAACGCGGTCAGTTGCTCGAGAAGCTCGGTCGGCCCGCCGCCGCCCGCGCCGCCTTCGAGGCCGCCCTTGCGCTCGACGGACAGATCGGTCCGGTGCGTGACGCCTACGTCCGGCACCTCCTGTTGCAAGGGCAAATCGAAACGCTGGTCAAGACCTGGGCCGCCGAGGCCGCGCTCGAAACCGATCCGCTGCGCGCGGCCAGGCTGCTGTACTTCGCCGGCCGTCTGGCCGCGGAGCGGCTCGACCAGAAACCGCAGGCCGTCGAGCTCTTCGAACGCGCCGCCAACAGCGAACATGCGGCCCCGTCGCTCCGGCGGGCGGCCCTGCGTGAACTGCTCGGTCTCCACGAGGCCATGGGCGGCCTCGATCGCGCCGCCGCCACCGGCAGCATGTTGCTCGCCGTCGCCCGCGACTCCGAGCGGGCGTACTGGCACCGCCGCCTGGTTACCATCTGCGAGGCGCTCGGGCGCTACTCCGACATGGCCGCGCACGCCAACCAGGTCCTCACCACCGAGCCCGACGACGCGGCCATGCGCGAGAAGCTCGACCGCGCCCTCGCCGCCCTCGGCCACCACGACGAGCGCGTGGCCATGCTCACGGACCAGGCCGCGCACGCCAGCACGCAGACCGCGCGCATCGACCTCCTCCTGCGCGCCGCCCGCATCGCCGAGCACGACATGGGCCGGACGGACATCGCGCTCTTCTCGCTGCGCTCCGCCTGGGCCGTCGATCCCAGCAACGCGGACGTCACGGACGCCATCGTCCGCTTGCTCACGCCGGGATCACCCCCCTCGCTGACCGATCCGGACGACCCCTCGCGCGTGCGCGCGCGCATCGACTTCTACGTCGAGGCCGCGACCGCCGCGTCCGATTCGGCGCGCAAGATCGCCCACCTCGAGAAGTTGGCCCTCATCTGGGAGGACGAGGTGCGCGCGCCCGACCGCGCCTTGCTGGTGTTCAGCGAGATCCTGGCCGTCGAGCCCCGGCGGCGCAGCGCCATCTTGGGACTTGCCCGCTGCGCGGCGCGCGCCGGCAACGCGCGCGAGCTCCTGCGCGCCCTGGTGCTCGAGGCCGACCATGCCGGCGACGACCTCTTCCTCGAACACGCACTCCTGCTGCGCGCCGCCGACGTCGCCTCGAAGCAGCTCAACGAGCCCGACATCGCCCTCGACCTGGTCAAGCGCGTCCTCAACAAGACCGACGACGATCCGGCCGCCCTGCGCGCCGCCTTCCGCATCCACGAGCGGGCGGGCCGACAAGCCGAGGCGTTGGCCCAGCTCCGCCTGCTCTTGGGACAAGGCAAGAAAGACACGGGGAACTATCCCGTGCAGGCCGAGATCGCGCGCTTCCTCGAGGAGCGCATGCACCGCACCGCCGACGCGCTCACCGCCTGGCGCGAGGCGCATCGCCTCGAGCCCGCCAACCCCACGCCGCGCGCCGAGATTCGCCGCATCCTGCTGGCCAACGGCGACTATCGCGCCGTCGCCGAGGAACTGGCCGCGCTCGGCAATGCCACCACCCAGCCCGCCGAGCGCGGCGAGCTGCTGCTCGAGGCCGCCGAGATCTACGACGACCGGCTCAACGACGCCGAGCGCGCGATTCCCCTCCTGGCCGACGCGCGTAACTGCCTGCCCGACGAGCCCACGATCGCCGAGCGACTCGACCGCGCCTACCTGCGAACGAACAAGAAGTCCGAGCGGCTGGCCCTCCTGCACGCCACGGAAACGCCCCATCCCCGCTGTCAGCTCGCCATCGCCAGCCTGCAGGCCGAGGATCGCGATCCCAGCAAGGCCAGCAAGCGCCTGTCCGACCTGGCCCGCCATGAGACGGAAGCCACGGCCGCGCTGCGTATTCTCGAACATGCCCTGCGCCGCGCGGAGCGCTGGAACGACCTCGCCACGGTCCTGCGCGAGCAGATCGAATGCTTCGCGACTCCCGAGGCCAAGCTGGGCAGCATCTACGAGCTCGTCGCCATCGAGGAATACGGCGAGAGCTGCGTGCCCGACGGACAACTGCCGGCGCGCGACCTCCTGGCCCGGCTCACGCCGGACGACCTGCTCCACCACGAGATGCTGCTCAAGCGGAGCGGCCTCGCCCTCGAGAACGCGATGCCGGCCAGGGTGCGCGCCGCTTCGCTGGGCACGCTGGCCGCGGCCGCGCCGGATACGCTCACCGCGGCCTCGCTGCAGGTGGCCGCCGGCTTGCTCATCGAGCACGCGGAAGCGTCCACTTTCAACGACCAGAAAGAGGCGCTCCTCGCCTATGCCATCGCCCTCGAGGGCTGGCCGGACTGCGTGACCGCCGCCCGCGGCGCACGCCGCATGGCGCTGCGCCTGGGCGAGACCGAGACCTTCGTCAAAGCATCGGCCGCGCTGGGCAGCCTGGAGATGGAGCCGGCCGCGCGTTGCGAGCGCCTGCTCGAAGCCGCCGACGCCTCTCGCGCCAAGCCCGAGAACGCGGCCCAGGCCTTCGACTTGATCTGCAAGGCGCTCACCGAGGATCCCAATTCCAGCCGCGCCGCCGACGCCGTGATTGCGGCCGTAGGACAGGGGCTCGACGCCGGCAAGGCCGGAGAAACGCTGCGCGGCGCGCTCGACCGCGCGCTCTCGCCCGACCAGTCCGCCAAGCTGGGGACGGCGCTGGCCCATGTTGCCCTAGCGCACCTCAACGATCAGACCGTTGCCCTCGAGGCCCTGCGCCGGGCGCGCAAGCGCGCCCCCAAGCACGTGGGTAACCTGCTCGCCCTGGCCGACGTCAGCAATGCCCTCGGCTTGCACGCGGAGGCCGTCGAGGCGGCGACCAGCGCGCTCGGGATCTCGCGCGATCCGGCCGAGCGACTGCGCGCGAGCATCGCGCTGGCCGAGGTGCACGTGCGCACGCCCGCCTTCCGCGACACCGCTCGCCGCGAGGCCAGAGAGGCCGAGAAGCTGGCCGAACAGGCCGCGGGCGGCAATGGCGAGCTCATCGGCCGGCTGGGCGCGGTGTTTCGGCTGCTCGGCGATGAGGCGAGCGCCGAGCGCGTGCTCATTCAGGCGCTGATGCTCGGTGGGGACAACAGCGCCGCGCTCGACAATCTGGTCAACATGAACGGCTCCGGGCGCGAGTCCGGCGAGCGCATTGCCAGCGCCCTGCAGAAGGTGATGGACCACGCCGAAGCCACCGGCCGCCCCCAGCGCGCGGAATGTCTGGCGGCGCTCGGCAAGGTCGAGGCCACCATGCTCGGCCGACAGCCCGAGGGTCTGGCCCGCCTGCGCGAGGCCGTCATCATGGACCCGGGCCGCGTCGGGACCTATCAGGCCCTGGCCGACGCGCACGGCAGCGCGCACGACGATGCCGCGCGCGACATCGTCTCCATGCTCCCGGCTTTCGGCCGCTCGTCGCCCACCGGCGCGCAGATCACCGGTATGGTAATCCTCCTCGCCCGCGAATGCCGGCAAGGGCAGCGCGAGGACATCGCGGCGGTGGCCGATGAATTCCTGGACTTCGTCAGCAAGCCCGAGGGGCGCGGCCATGGGCACTCCCTCCCCATGAGCGCCCCCGCGGCTTCCTGCCTGAGCCACGACACCGTGTTGTCGTCGCTGCTGCACGATACGGCGCAAGCGCCGCTCCTCGAGGTGGCTGCCATGCTCTGGGAGCCCATCTCCAAGCTCGTCCGCCAGGAGCCCGAAACGCTCGGGCTGTCCGCGCGCGACCGGCTCAC
>JADGRD010000120.1 GCA_017881285.1 Pseudomonadota bacterium
TCGATGGCAAGATCGCGATCCGTGCACGCTACCCGATCAACCTCAACGACTTCTCCAGCAACACCAACGGCCTCACGTTTTCGAGCGGCAGCCTGAGCTTGCTCAACAGCCTCGCACACCCCGAACGCGTGGATTTGCACTCCGTCTGCTCCTTTACCGATCGATACTCACCGGTGAAGAGCATCGCGAACGGCACGGTGACGATGGTGCAGCCGGCCTGGGAGGAGAACACCTGGGGCTACGACTACATCAAGAACTCCTTCCGACAGGGCCCGGCCTATCTGGAGAACGCCTACGAGCTCCTCGATGAGGCGGGCGAATGGTACCAGGACACGACGGCCGGAGCGCTCTATTACAAGCCACTATCAGGTCAGGACATGAGCAAGGCCGATGTCGAGCTGCCTCTGCTCGAGGTTCTGCTCTCGATAGGTGGCAGCTATGACCAGCCGGCACACGACCTGACGTTCCAGGGCCTTACGTTTTCGCACACGAGCTGGCTCGGACCGAACACGTCCGACGGATACGCCAACCAGCAGACGGGCGCCTTCATCTCCGGACCGAAGTCCCAGTACCCGGAATTCGAAGCAACGCGGCCAGCTTGGCACCAGATGCCGGCGGCCGTTCAGGTATCGGCGGCGAAGAATATCTCGTTCGTGCGCGACCGGTTCGTCGCCCTCGGGGGGGTGGGTCTTGGGATCGGCAACGACGACAACGCCCACCTCTCCAAGGTGGGGCTAGGGGCCGACACGATCAATGTCGTCGGCTGCGTGTTCGCGCAAATCGCCGGAGGCGCCATCGTGGTGGGGGGCATCCAGGCGAAGGCGCATCACCCGGGAGGGGACGTTGCCTTGTCGGCCCTGACCGCGGCCCAAACCCGGATGATCGATCAGAACATCAGCATCAAGGACAACCTGGTCCACGACGTCGGGATCGATTATCGCGATTTCGCCGGCATCATGTTCACCTACACGCAGAACGTCGAGGTATCACACAACGAGATCTACAACTTCCCCTATTCGGGAATCAACAGCGGCTACGGGTGGGGTACGAACGACGCCGGCGGCAACAACGACTACAAGACGCGCGGGACGGGGAATCTCTACAAATACCAGCCAACCTACGCCAACCCGACCATTGCCAAGAACAACCAGATCGTGGCGAATTCGATACACCATGGCATGCTGCAGATGAACGACGGCGGGTGCCACTACAACCTGTCCGCGTCCGCAACGACCACTACGCAAAACTACTGCAACGGCTCGGGCTCGGGCCTATCCGGTTCATACTTTGGCGATTACGAGGACGAAGGCTCGGCCTACACAACCATCACGAAGAACGTCTTTGCGTCCTTCGGCGCCGTGGCAACCGCAAACGCGAATGCCTCCAACAACACGGGCCATATCACGTTCACCAACAACTGGGTCAGCAGCAGCAGTCCCAACCCTGGCCTCGGCGGACCCGGCAACACCGTATCCGGCAATATCAGCATCAGCGGATCGCAGATATCGGGCTTCCCCGCCGACGCACAGACGGTCGCCAATGCCGCAGGCCTAGAAGCGACCTATGCCGATCTGAAAACGAACCCCTGAGACGGCCGCATGGCAAGGGCGGCGCAGCCACGGGAGTTGGCGGCGCCACCAATTCCGGTGGATCCACGGGCCTCGGCGGTGCAACCGGTTCCGGCGTGCCACGGCGCTGGGTCAATCCGCCAACCCGCCGTATATTGCGGTGCGCCGTAGGGCTCGCGCGCTTTTCGGGGCGCACGGCGGGAAGCTCTAGCAGGTAAAGCGCGCTTCCGACAACACCACTCAAGACATCCCCTCCGCAAATCGAGACAGGCTACCGAGTGGGACAGTGCGTTTGCGTTGGGCCGGTTCCGCGGCCGGTTTGAAAATTGGTGTCACAAGATGTCGCCGACCGGACAGTATGCAGTAAGTGATTTGCGGTTTTCATATTTCCACCAGGCAGGTGCCAAGCTTCCGTCGAGACGCCTCGCGTGAGCTGGCCTGCGCGAAAACCGCCCTCTCGCTCTTCAACCGCCAGGAGGTCCTTCCATGAGAAGCCGAGTATTTTCAGCAAGTTTTGTTGGTCTTCTGGTGTTCGCGGGATGCACCAATGGCTCGGGAGGACCCACGCCGACGGGCGGAACCACGAGCAACGGCGGCCAGCTAGGCGGCAGCGGTGGGGGTACCGGCGGCGCCGTTGGCTCGGGTGGATCACCAGGCAGCGGTGGTACGAGCGCTAGCGGCGGCACCACGACCTCGGGCGGCGCGCCAGGTAGTGGCGGCACCACTGGGAGGGGCGGTACGACCGGTTCCGGCGGCGCAACGGGCTCCGGCGGCAGCACCGGACGCGGCGGCACGACCGCTTCGGGTGGGGCAACGAGCGTGGGTGGCGCAACCGGTTCCAGCGGCGCAACCGGTTCGGGTGGTAGCACGGGACTCAGCGGCGCAACCGGCCCTGGCGGCGCAACCGGTTTGGGTGGCAGAACGGGAGGCGGCGGCGCCACTGGTTCGGGTGGGGCGACGAGCGCGGGCGGAGCGACCGGTTCGGGTGGGGCAACGAGCGCGGGTGGCAGCACTGGCACCGCTGGCCCGGGGAGCACGGGGTGCGGCAAGACTTCGACGCTGACCTTCACGACGATCCCGGACGAGTCGGGGACGAACGTTGGCCACGGTGCCGGCGGCTACTATACGATTAACGGCCGGAGCTTCGCCATGAGGCTTCCCGACAACTACGACAAGAACACACCCTACTGGTTGATTTTCGGGTTTCACTGGAATGGCGGCACGTCCGCCCAAGTCGACACCGGCGGATCGAATGGGCTCATTTCTGCCCATTTCGGACTCCAGCAACAGTCGAAGAACGGCGCGATCTTCGTCGCGCCCCAGGGGAGCGGCAACGGCTGGGGCGGAGACAACCTGCCGTTCGTCGACGACATGGTCAAGCTGATCGAGGACAACTACTGCGTCGACACGACGCGTCTCTACGCCAACGGGTTCAGCTACGGCGGCGGCATGAGCTACGCAATCGCGTGTGCTCGCGCGAAGGTTTTCCGTGCGGTCGCGATCTACGAAGGAGCGGTGCTCAGCGGGTGCACCGGCGGCAACGACCCCATCGCATACTGGCAGATGGCCGGCACCACGGACACCACATGCACGATCGGCGGCGCAACACCCATGCGCGACAAATTCGCCAAGAACAACGGCTGCACCATCCCCGCAACCGAGCCGCCCCGGCCGAGCTCGATTTCCGATCCGCACATCTGCACTGACTACACCGGATGCTCGAGCGGGCATCCCCTGCGTTGGTGCGTGCACCCGGCAGGTCACGGCAACGCCATCGTGGATGGGACCTCTGACCTGTACAATTCGTGCGCGACGCCTCCCAAGACCTGCTCAGACACGTGCAAGTGCACCTGGGTCCCGGCAGACGTGTGGAAGTTCTTCACTTCCTTCTAGACAGCCGCTGCGGCGGCAACGTCGTGTAACGGCAGTCGCGCCGCCAAAGGCCGGCAGGCTCGAGAACCACCGGCTTTGAGTCTGCCCATCCTCGCGGATTCATTCGAGAATTTCCGCGACCAGTCTTCGGACACCACGGATTCTCAGACCGGAGCTATCCCCTTCGATTCGCTTATGCTCACGCATCAACTCATTCGTCCACTATTTTCTTGAACCGATCCTTCCGTCCGCTGCGACTGCGGCTTGAAGTACTTCAATTTGCACGGAGGAGATCGTTTATGAAACTCGCAATTCAGGATCTGCTCAAGAGCGGTTTATTGCTCGGCCTGGTAAGCGTTGGCGTTTACGCGTGTGGACAATCGAACGGCGGTGGCAACGGGACCGGCGGGAGCTCGACAGCGAGTTCTGGCGGCACGGGTAGCGGTGGACATACGGGTTCGGGTGGCGCAACCGGCGCGGGCGGAAACCCGGCTTCCGGCGGGACGACGGGCTCGGGGGGCACGCAGGAGACGGGTGGCACCGTTGGCACAGGTGGCAGCAACTCCGGCGGAACCAAGGCGACCGGCGGTACCTCGTCAGGCGGCGCAGCGACGGGAGGCTCGTCCTCGGGCGGTGCAGGTGCCGGCGGCTCGGGGAGTGGCGGTTCGTCCAGCAGCACGGCCATGGGCGGTACCGGAGGAATGCTCTCGGGAGGCACCGGCGGCAGGACCACGGGCGCCGGCGGCGCGGCCGCGGGAGGCACGGGCGGCGGAGGCAAAGTCGGTACCGGCGGCTCGACCAACGTAGGCACGGGCGGCGGAGGCAAAGTCGGTACCGGCGGCTCGACTAGCGTAGGCACCGGCGGCACATCCTCTGGTGCGTGCCAGAAGGGCCAAGTAAAGCCCAGCGAGGTCGTGTTCATGGGCGAATCCTTCTATGCAATTGCCCCCCAATACATTGAGACGCGGGTAGAGTCGGACGCCCAAGCGGCCGGCGCGCTCGCTGCAGGGGCCAAGTACCGCAACGTGGCCGTCAGCGGGCAAACGATGAATTACGTTTTGACGACGGAGTGGCCTGCGGCCACCAAGGGTGGCACGGTCAAGAACGTCATCATGGATGGCGGTGGTATCGATGCTATGTCGTCAGATTGCGCGTCGTGTCCGGGCGATTTAACGACCCTGTTCGGCAAGATGGCTACCGAAGGAGTGACGGACGTCATCTACACGCGCTACCCGGAACCGGGAAGCCCGCCCGGCTCAAACGCCACATTGAAGAAGAACCTCGACGCCTTGATGCCGAATATGCAAGCGGTGTGCGAAGGCTCCACCGCACCCAAATGCCATTGGGTGGACTTGAGGCCCGTTTGGCAGACTGGTGACGTTCTGACTGACGGCCTCCATCCGACTCAGTCGGGCGGAAACCACGTCGGAGACCTGATCTGGTCGGAGATGGTCAAGGATTGCATGGCCCAGTGACCTAGCTCCGCCCGTCAAGATCCCGGCCACGTTCCGGCCGACGATGCCCCCCGGCCCGCCGTCCCTTCTCAAGAGACAGGCTCGTCGGGGGGCCCTTCATGTCACCGCCGCCGCCATGCGGGCCCTCAGCTCGGGCGACGGTTGCCCGCCGGGGGTGCCAGAGACCTTTCGGCGGGACCTTCTTGCGGCATGCTCTACCGTGCGCCAACGAGCGCAACCCTGGTGCGGGTTTCGGGGTTGCGGCCACTCTGCTTGACAGCTTCCGCAAGCGCTATACAGTCCGTATGAACCCGTACGATGTAATTGCCTTGCTGAGGTACAGACACATGAGGACTACCTGTCTGGCTACGATGTTGACACTGGCGACGATGGCTCTCCCGGGCTGCGGAGGAGGCACTACGAAAGTGCAGCCCGACGCTTCAGTGCAGCCCGAAGCTTTCGAGCTTGACAGAACATGGGAGTATTTGGGCCCCTCGGACGGGCCACATACGCTCGAGATCAGCAATGGATCGATGGTGTATGCTGATATGGATGGGCAGTGGTCATCAAACTGGACCATCACGGAATACGACAACGGACTTCACCGTTTTCAAGTTGTCTTTGAGTCCGGAACCGGGACGTATCTTCCGGTCGGACAGAATATGAGCGGAACCTACGTCTTGAATGATCCGATTCTTACGGTGCAGTTGGCGAACGGTCTAGGATCGTATCCGCCGATGCAGAGCCCCGGTAGCTGCACCGAGGGCAGTACGCTCATACCTGACTGCAGGATATACATGAAACGGAATTGAAAGAACATCAATGCGATTCCGTCGATAGCGTGCCGACCAGGAACTCGTGCACCATCGCGAGATCGTCGAAGGCGAGCCGTCGCTCGAGGGCGTGATCGCGCCGGACGCGACGATCGTGGTCGGGCAAGAGCGGCCGGTGCACGAAGATGCCGCGTGAGCAGAGCTGCGCGTCGGGGCGAGCGGTGCGCAAGATCTCGTCCATGAGAGTGCCGAAATCGGTGTCGCTGAGGTAGGAGGATACGTCGGCTATCGAGTAGCCGTCGAGGCTGGCATTGGCGATTCCGGCAAGTGCCCCAGCGGCCGGAGCGGTTACGATCGAAATCTGCGTCGTCTTGAGGGCTTCGCGGATGCGCTCGAACGAGCCTGGTAGAAGATAGATCGGCATCGCCGGCTCGTAGATGTAGCGCGCGAAGAAGACCAGCTGCAATAGGTGACTGTCGCGCGCGAGGTGATTGCACAGGTACCGATGCATGAGATCGAAAATGCGCCGATGCAGCGGTACCTCGGGGGGGACGAAGCGCCAGAAACCGGGATCCCGCGAGAACAATTCGAGAAAGGAGCGACGGCACAGGGTCTCGCCGACAAAGCGCCATGCCCGTGTGTCCCACCCTTCGAGAAAGTGGCGCTGTTCCGCGATGTTGTCGAAGCTGAACAGCCGTCGGATCCAGAATGGACGCACGACGTGCAAGACTCGCGCGACGTGGACGAGGAAGCGCTCGAGGCTCCCCTGGAAGAGCACACCACTCCGCACGACTGCCGGGCGGGCATCAAAATAGGCTGCCGCGGCGCTGGAGAGGGCGGGCCGCAAGTCTTGGTAGACCTCAAGCCGATCACGAGCCTGCCGCACGCCGAGAAACGCGAGGTAGGGCTGGTAGCTGAGCGCCCGCATGGCCGCGACCTTGAGCTCGAGCAGATAGTTCTGCGTCGGATTCACGTCAACCGCGATGATCTCCTGGGGTCGATCGTGAAGGAGGTTAAGCACGCGTCCTCCGCCCGCAGTGATGCAGAACACGCGTTTCCCGGGACCGAGCCGCAGCGCTTCGAGCTCACTCTTGGAATCTTCGTTGCAGGACGAGTAGCTGATGCGCTCGCTGAACTTCTTCCACGGAATCGCGTCGGGCTCGGTGGTCATGCTACTCTGGCTCAAACCTTGCTCATGAGCTCTTGTCGGAACCCTTTTCGGACGGGGTTTCCATGCCGAACTTCCGCATGCGGCGCAGAAGCTGGAAACGACTGATGCCGAGAAGCTTCGCCGCCTCGGTGCGGACGTTACAGGCTTGGCGCATCGCCTGACGGATCATGCGAACCTCCATGTCGACGAGCGAATCGACGCCCGGCACCACCCCGAGCGGTTGGGTAGCGGGCAAAGTCCCCTTGCGGCCGAGGGAGAGTACGCGCTGGGGCAAGTGCCTGGGCTCGATGCGGGGTGATTCCGTCAAGATCACGGCGCGCTCGATGATGTTCTTCAATTCACGCACATTGCCCGGGTAGGCGTACCCCAAGAGCGCATCGCTGACCTCCTTGGCAAATGGCTCCGTGGGCTTGTTCAGGCGTTCACCGTAGAGGATGCGGAAGTGCTCCGCCAAGAGCAAGACGTCGTCCCCACGCTCGCGCAAGGGCGGGATGTGTATGGGGAAAACCGCAAGCCGTTGGAAGAGATCCTGCCGAAAGCGGCCCGCTTGTACCAGAGCCGACAGGTCTTGGTTCGTAGCGGCGACCACGCGGGCCCGGAGCAGAATCTCGCGACTCGAGCCGAGCCGGCGAAACGTCCGACTTTCGAGCACGCGGAGCAGCTTCCCCTGCCCCAGTTCCATATCGCCGATCTCGTCGAGGAAAACCGTCCCGTCGCGGGCTTCCTCGAATGCGCCCGTCTGCAACTCTTGCGCGCCCGTGAAGGCACCGCGCTCATGCCCGAAGAGCAGACTCTCCACGAGATTCTCGGGCAAGGCGAGACAGTCGACCACGACCAACGGCGAGCTCGCGGGGCGCGACAGGGAATGGACGAAACGACACGCCACTTCCTTGCCGACGCCGGTTTCCCCGCTCAGCAGCAACGTCGTGTCCTTGGCCGCGGCCACTTTTGTGAGCTGGTCGATCACAAGGCGCATGGCGCTCGATCGACCGAGGAGCCCCTGGCACTTGGCTTCGGCTGCGCGGTGCGCTTCCTCGCGGAGTTGCGCGCGCTGGCGCAGCTCGAGGACGCGCTCGATGATCGGGGCGAGGCTGGCCTCCTTGACGATGTAGTCCTCGGCGCCTTGACGAATCGCCTGCACGGCGTTGGGAATGGTCTGGTACGCCGTCATCATGACGAGCGCGGCGTCCGGTTGTTGCGCGAGGAGCTGCGGGATGATGCGAATGCCATCGTCATCCGGCAGGCGATGATCGAGCAAAATCACGCCATACTGCCGGTTCGCAACCCAGCGGAGCGCCTCGGCGCAACTGTACGCAAGATCGCAGGAGATCCCTTGGCGGCCGATCTCGCGCCCGATGGCCTGGGCGTAGAGATTCTCGTCGTCGACGATCAAAGCGGAGAAGGGCTGATTCATGCCGAACCGCCGATCACGCGGTGGCGGGTGGGGAGCACGACTCTCGCCTGGCACCCGCCTCCCTCGCGATTTCTTAGATCGACGAAGCCGCCGTGGGCGCGCGCGATCTTCTGGCACACCGCGAGGCCGAGGCCGGTCCCGTTCTTCTTGGTGGTGAAGAAGGGGCGCAGGCAGTCCGCCGCACTCGCCGTCAGACCTGGCCC
>JADGRD010000788.1 GCA_017881285.1 Pseudomonadota bacterium
GGGACGAGGACAAAGGGCCGGACCTCGGACTCGTCGTCGCCCCCCTCGGACGCGGGCTCCGGCGGCCTTTCTTCCTCCGCGGGCTGTCCGCCAACCTCCCCCGGACCGGCAGGGGCAAGTTGGGCGCTCGCCGGCGCAGCCGGCCCCGCCGGCGTCGGCCGCGCCGCCACCGGCGCGAACGCGCCAACCTGTGCGCTGGCGGTGAGCAACGCCACCGAGATCTGGCGCACGACCTCGATCGCCGATCTTGGCCGAGCCTCGGGTGCGTACGCGAGCAGGCGGGCCAGGCCGGTGGCCATGGCGGGGTGGAGACCCGCGAGCTCGGGGTTGCCGCCGGCGATGCACTCCTCCAGTTCCTTGGGCGTCTCACCCACGAAGGGCAACCGCCCGAAGTACAGGAAGTACATCAGTACCCCGAGCGCGAAGAGGTCGGAGGCGGGGCCCGCAGGCTCGCCGCGCAACTGCTCGGGCGCTGCGAAACGCCAGCTTTCGCTCGGCCAGCCCGCCCTCGAATGCAACGCCTCCGCGAACCCGCAATCGAGCAGGAGAAGGTCGCCGCTCGGCCGCACCAGGACGTTGCCGGGCGACAGGCCGCCGTGCACGCGCAAACCATCGGACTGCCCATGCAGGGGCACCAGCCGCTCGGTAAGTTTTCGCCAGATGGTGCCGACCAGCCGCGCGTCCATGTGGCTGCCTTCCGGCACCGCCTGCATGCGGAGCTGGCGCAGGTTCACGCCTTGCTCGAACTTGAAGGCGGCATAGGTCGCCTCCGGCCGGTCACCAATCTCGAACACGCCCGCCATGCCGGGCATCGGCCTGCGCTGCAACATCCGCGTGGCGGCGATGAAGCGCAACTCGACCTCCGCCCGATGCTCTCCCTGGCGCAACACCTTGAGCAAAAATGCCTCCGCCTTTTCGCCGGGCAAGACCTCCACCAGCCGTGCCCGATAGGTGTCGGTCACGTTGCCTCGCCCCAGCAACACCTCAGGCTGGTAGCGCCCGAGGCGCGCAAATTTTGCGCTCATGGCTCAGAAGCCCTCACCCCACATTACATCGACCGACCTCGGCATTTCTTGCGCTTCCCATTGTCCCATTGCGTCATCGGCTACGGCTTCTCCGCTGGCGCGCGACTTCGAACATGGCCAGCCCCGCGGTGGTCGACAGATTGATGGAGCGCATGTCCGGCTCGACCATGGGAATGCGCAAGGTACGGGAGGCATTGCGGGCCAGAATCTCCGCGGGCAGTCCGACGCTCTCCCGCCCGAAGACGAGCACCACGCGTTCGGGATACGCCACGTCCCAGAACGAGCGCGAGCCGTGCGACGAGAAGAAGAACGGTTCACCCAGCTCGGGGAGCTTCGCTTCGACGGCGGTCCAACTCGGCCAGACCCGCAGGCGCACGCGCGGCCAGTAGTCAAGCCCGGCGCGGTGGAGATACCGATCGTCGAGCGAGAACCCGAGCGGCTCGACGAGGTGCAGGTCGGCGCCCGTGGCCAGGGTGGTGCGGCCGATGTTGCCCGTGTTCCAGTGGATCTCGGGCTCGACCAGGATGACGTGCAGGGAAGACACGACTTGGCCCAAGGAAGACCATAGTATTGCGTATTACTATCCATGCCCAAACTCGAAACGCTGCTGGCCCGCAACTTCGGCTGCTCGCGCGGCGAGGCGCGGAGCCTGCTTGCCAGCGATGCGAGCGGGCTGCCGCTTGAGGTTCTCCCCGAGGCGCTGCCACTCTGCCTGACCATCGCGGGCAGGAGGATCAATCTCCACGACTCCTTCCACTTGCTGCTGCACAAGCCGGCTGGCTGCGTGACCGCGCTGTCCGACACCCGACACCTGGCCGCGGCCAGCTACGTGGCCGGCGCGCCGCTCGCCGCCGAGCTGCGGCCCATCGGCCGACTCGACCTCGACACCACCGGGCTTCTGCTGTGGACCACCGACGGCGCCTGGCTGCACCGGCTCACCCACCCGCGCGCAGCGCTGCCGCGCGGGTACCACGCGGCGCTGGCCCGGCCGCACCAGCCACTTCCAGCGAACCTCATCCTGCGCGACGGCCACCGGCCGTGCGTGGTCGACCTGCGTCCGCTGGCGCCGCACGATGTCCATCCCGCCTTGCTGCGTCCCGAGGGCGCGGCCGTCTTCGCCGCCATCACCATCGCGGGTGGCGCCTACCACGAGGTTCGCCGCATCTTCGCCGCCCTTGGCAGCCACGTCCTCGCCCTCTGCCGGGTGTCGTTCGGCGAGCTCTGGCTGCCCACGGATCTCGCCGCGGGAAGCTGGCGCCCGATCGCCAAGGCGGAGGTCGATCCCCCTACCGCCCGCTGACGTCGTCTACTTGAAGGTTCCACATCACCTGACCACGGTCGCCAGGCGGAGCAACTCGGGGCCAAAGGCGGCCCCTTCCTCGCGGTTGGCCTCCAGGTTGACGATGATGGTGTTCCTGCCGCCGATATCGAACACGCCCAGCGAGAGCCCGAGTTTGAGATGGGCCTCCTGGCTCGCCATGG
>JADGRD010000789.1 GCA_017881285.1 Pseudomonadota bacterium
CCGCTCGTGGGGTAGAGCAGGCCGGAAAGTATCTTGAGCGCCGTGGTCTTGCCCGCGCCGTTGGGACCCAGGAAGCCGACGCGCTCGCCGGGCGCGATGGCGAAACTCACCTCGCGAAGGGCGTGCACGTCCTCGTAGTTGCGGCGCACGAGCGAGCGCAGCGCCGCCCCGAGGCCGGGCGGCCGGCGGTGGACGCGATAGGTTTTGCTCAGGCTCTTGACGTGGATCACGGTGGGGCGGAGAGGACCTTATCAGACAACCCGCGCGCCGCCTCGTCCGCCTACCTACGAGGTTTCGATACCCTAGCACGGGGGTGCGGTGGACGATCCGGGGCCACGAATCTACTGGCCAGCAACCGCGAATGCAGGAGATGATGGTGCTGCGGCACTAACAATCGGAGGCCACATGAGGAGACGCTGGAGCCGATGCGTATTCCGTTTCGCGCTGGTCGCGGGTCTTTCGGCGTTCGCCTTTGCCTGTTCCTCGTCGAGCGGGGGCGCCGCGGACACCGCCTTGGCCGATAGCGGGGGAGCGGGCGGACAAGGCGGCGGGGTTGGCACAGGAGGAACGGTCGCGACGGGTGGCGCAGGCGTTGGTGGCATCGTCGGAAACGGCGGCGCGACCGGCCCCGGCGGCCGGACCGGTACGCCTTCGTCTGGTGGCGTCACGAGCGCAGGTGGCGGTGGCGCGATCGGCAGCGGCGGCGTGGTCGTGACCGGCGGCGCGATCGGCGTGGGCGGCAGCAAGGACGCCTCGGTGGTTGGCGATGGCTCGCCACCTCTGGATGGAAGCGTGCGCGTCGACGGGGGGAGGGCTGGCGGCGCGGGTGGCGGCGTGGGCACGGGCGGCAGGATAGGCACGGGTGGGAGGACCGGTAGTGGCGGAGCCACGAGCACGGGCGGGGCGCCGGCCACCGGCGGCATCGCGGGCGGAGGCGGCACCACGGGCACGGCTGGCGCACCGGGGACGTGCATCGGCCAGGCGTTGCTCTCGTCGCTGGGCAAGGACACCGTGCTCATCGGCGGCTCGATGGACGACGCCACGGCGGCCAAGGCGCCCTTCGATGGCAGGTACCTGTACCTCGCTGGCGGACTTTTCGACGGGAGCGCGCCTTGTGCATCCTGTACCACGGGCTGCACGGCGGGTGGGTCGACGTGTGCGAGCGCGGCGTGCGCTTGGTGGGGCTGCTGGCAGGACGTCCAGGCGGCGCCCGGTCAGTACGTCATCAGCTTCGTCAACGTCAACGAGAAAGCCTCGCCCAAGCAGATCCCGATGTTCACCTACTACGAGGAGCTGCAGGCTTCGGGCCTCGGCGAGGGCACGGCCCAGGTCGCGGCCCTCAACGACGCCGCCGTCCTCACCCGCTACCTGGCGGACTGGCGCTTCGTGCTGCAGAAGATCGGCACCCATCCGGCGCTGCTGCACATCGAGCCGGATTTCTGGGGCTACGTCGAGCAGATCAATTCCGATCCGCACGCGGTCCCCGCCAAGGTCACGACCGCGAATTCGACCGACTGCGCGGGCTACGATAATAGCGCGGCCGGCGTCGCCAAGTGCATGATCCACATGGTGCGCGTCTATGCACCGAGCGCGAAGGTCGGCCTGCATGCCTCGGCATGGGGCACCAACTACGACGTCTTCGGCAACACCAACGCGAAGCTGGACGTGGTCGCCGAGGCGAAGAAGATGGCCACCTTCCTGACCGCGCTCGGCGCCGGGGACGGCGACTTCATCGTCTCGGATCCATCCGACCGCGACGCCGGCTACTACCAGGTCACGCAGAATCGGAACACCTGGTGGGACGACACCAACGCGACCTTGCCCAACTTCCATCAGGCGTTCACGTGGACCAAGGCACTCGCCGAGGCCATGAACCTGCCAATTATTTTCTGGCAGATCCCGGTCGGCAACATGAGCCTCGACAACACGAATCTCCACTACAAGGACAACCGGCTGGACTACTTCTACGCCCACATGGACGAGGTGGTGGCCGCGCACATCGTGGGCCTCTACTTCGGCGCGGGAGCGACGGGCCCGACCACGCCCGAGACCGACGGCGGCAACTTCGTCGCCAAGACGACCGCCTATCGCAGCGTCGGCGGCGCGAAGATCTGTCCGTGACTTGCACCTCGCCCGCGCGAAGCGCTCGTCATTGTCCAGATTTCTCCGGGCATAGGGGGGGAGGTTGAGAGAATGCTTCTTATCGGACAGTTGCTGCGGATGCGTTTTGGTCAAGGCAAAATGGCGCCTAAAATGACTATCCACCGCTTGAACCGCCTATGCTCAGGTTGACCCGGTCTGAACTTATCTGCCAAATATGGGCAAGCCGAGGTGATGATGAGCACGAACCTACGCCCGTTTCCGATAGCGACCGCGCTACTGGCCCTTGCCGGCGCATGCGCCACCGCCAATCACGATGTCGCCCAGCGTTCGCGCCAGGAACCAGGTCGGGCAGCAGCGGGAGGAGACGGCGAAGAAGCGACCGCCGAGCCGGGGTCGGGCGCCA
>JADGRD010000121.1 GCA_017881285.1 Pseudomonadota bacterium
AAGAGGACGCCGCCATCGCGGTCAACGCCGTCGAAGCGGCCGGCGGCACCGCGCTCGCCCTGCGTGCCGACGTCTCGGCACCCGACGCGTGCACCGAGCTGTTCGACCAGGTGCTGGCCTGGCGCGGGCAGATCGACGCCCTCATTCATTGCGCCGGACCCTTCCATCGCGTCGACGTCTTGACCGAGACCCCGGAAGGCTGGCGCGCCATGTTCGCCAACAACCTCGACAGCCTGTTCTACCTGTCGCGCCTGGTGTCGCCGGGCATGATGGAACGGCGGTGGGGCCGCATCGTCGGCTTCGCCATGGCCAACGCCGACCGGCCCATGGCGCAGACCCAGATCACCGCGCACTACCTGGCCAAGGTTTCCGTGCTCGGGCTGGTGCGCAGCCTGGCCAAGGCGCTCGCCCCGTACCAGATCACGGCCAACACCATCAGTCCCGGCTTCATCGATTCGGGCTCGGTCGAGCTGGCCGAGCTGGCCGCGATGGCCAAGAGCATCCCGGCCGGCAGCGTGGGCACCGTCGACGACATCGTCGGCGCTGTTCTCTACCTGCTTTCGGATGCGGCCGGCTACGTCAACGGCGCCAACATCCAGGTCAGCGGCGGCTGGGGGATTTAGCTATTCCGGGCTGAAGCACACGCAGTCCCTGTCGGCGGCCGTGCAGTCGGCGAAGGTGCTGTTCACGCAGGTGGTGCCACCGCATCCGGAAACCAGAAGGATCATATTCGGGCAGGCAGGCGCCAACACGAAGAGCCGTGGTGTTCATGCCAAGCCCCCTTGGTTGCCTGGTCCGAGCCAGAAATCATATGCCGACCCACGCGGGACGGCGAACCGGAGAGCGAAGCGAATCTGGCGCGTGAACGCCGTGAGGCAACTTGGCGTGGTCGGTGTGGCGTCTTGGCCATTTCCCGACTGTCGCGGTCAAGATTGTAGGAGGATTCCGGGCAATGTGTGCCCAGCGATTCCGTGGGGATGACGGCCGCCCAAGAGCGCCAATCTTTCTGGCGCGTGGGCATTCGAATTGCTATGGAAGACAGGCAGCGTCTGTACCAATATCCGACGAAACGGTTCCTATTAGATGAAATCTTGGCGCCCTAGGATGCCACCCCACCAGCAGAGGAGATAGCGATGAAGAAGTTGATCATGGTTCTTGGATTGTCCCTGGCGATCGGCGGCGTCGCGCTTGCCAAGCCAACCTTCGTCAAGGGCGCGAAGTGCGTCGCCTGCCACACCGAGGCGGTGGGCAAGAAGACAAACGTCGGCCCCAAATCGGCCGAGATGCTCAAGAAGTACCCGGACAAGAAGTGCTCGGACTGCCACGGCGTCGGCGAGGACCCCAAGAAGCTGACCTGCACCGACGCCAAGCTCTGCAAGAAGAAGTAGAACCAGACGTATCCGCTGCACGGGAAAGCCCCTGGCCGTCGGTCCGGGGCTTTCTTGCGTCTGGCGCCGTTCCGTCGGCGCCTCGACCAAGCTCGTGAATCCACTCTGGCGCTCGCGCCTGCCCGGGGGCAGGATGGCGCCGCCGCCGGTCGCGCGGCGTAGCGCAACATGCAGATTCGCAGAGTCCTCTCCCTGGTGGGCCCGAACATCTGGACCAATTACCCGGTGCTCGAGGCCTGGGTCGACCTCGGCCCGCTCGACACGCAACCCTCGAACACCCTGCCCGGCTTCAACGAACGCCTGACCGCCTGGCTGCCCTCGATGATCGACCATCGCTGCAGCGAGGGCGTGCGCGGCGGCTTCTTCCTGCGCCTGCGCGACGGCACCTGGCTCGGCCACGTGCTCGAACACGTGACCCTGGAGCTGCAGAGCCTGGCGCACCTGCCGGTGGGTTACGGCCGCACGCGCGAAACCAGCGAGCGCGGCGTGTACCGCGTGATCGTCGAGTGCCTGGACGCCGGCTTCGGCGAGGCCTGCCTGCGCACCGGGCGCGAGCTGCTCCTGGCGGCCATCGAGAACCGTCCCTTCGACGTGCCGGCCCAACTCCGCCGCCTGCGCGAAGTGGCGGACAACTTGTGCCTGGGCCCGAGCACGCAAGCCATCGTCAGCGCGGCCAAGGCGCGCCTCATCCCCTCGGTGCGCATCAGCCACGGCAACCTGGTGCAGCTCGGCTACGGCCAGGCGCAGCGGCGCATCTGGGCCGCCGAGACCACCAAGACCTGCGCCCTGGCCGAATCCATCGCGCAGGACAAGGAGCTGACCCGCCAGTTGCTCCAGTCGGTCGGCGTACCCATGCCTTCCGGCCGCAAGGCGCAAAGCCGCGAGGACGCCTGGACCGCGGCCGAGGAACTGGGCCTGCCCGTGGTGGTCAAGCCGCAGGACGCGAACCACGGCCGCGGGGTTTCCATCCGGCTGGAGGATCGCACGGCCGTCGAGGCCGCCTTCGACATCGCCGCGCGCGAAGGCACCGGCGTGGTGGTCGAGCGCTTCATCTCGGGGGCGCAGTTTCGCGTCCTGGTGGTGGGCGGCGAGGCGGTCGCGGCCAGCGGCGGCGAGGCCGAGCAGGTCACCGCCGACGGCGTCCACACCGTCGAGGATCTGGTCGCGCAAGCCAATCAAGATCCACGGCGCGGGGAGGAGTCGGAGGCGCCGCTGACCCCACTCGTGCTCGACGAGATCTCGCTCGAGCTCCTGCGCCGCCAGGGGCTGGACAAGACCGCGGTGCCGGCCGCCGGCCGCAGCGTCCTCATCCACCACAACGGCGACCTCACCGTCGACGAAACCGAGCGCATGCACCCGGAAATCGCGGCGAGTTGCGTGGTCGCCGCGCAGACCGTGGGCCTGGACGTGGCAGGCATCGACATCATCGCCGACGACATCGGACGCCCCCTCGAGGCGCAAAACGGCGCCATCATCGAGGTCAACGCCAGCCCGGGGCTGGTCATGCACCTCAAGCCTCTCATCGGCAAACCGCGACCGGTGGGTGAGGCCATCGTCCGTCACCTGTTTCCGCCTGGCGAGAGCGGCCGCGTGCCGCTGGTGGCGGTTTCCGGCACCAACGGCAAGACCGCGGTGGCCTCGTACATCGCGGCCATGCTGTCCGCCTCCGCGCATACGGTTGGTCAAACCAGCTCGAACGGGCTGCGGGTCGGCAAGCGCGTGCTCGCATCCGGCGACTGCGCCGATGCCGCCAGCGCGCGCCGGCTCCTGGTCAATCCCTTCGTCGACGCCATGGTCGTCGAGACCTCGGAGCTGAAGGTCATTCGCGAGGGTCTAGCCTTCGATCGCTGCCAGGTCGCGGTGGTGACCAACCTGGGCTGGGGTGACCACATGGGCGAACTCTACGTGGATACCCGCGAGCTGGTCGGCAAGGCGGTGCGCGCGCCACTCGACGTGGTGCTGCCTGAAGGTTGCGCCGTGCTCAACGCCGATGATCCGGACGTCGCGGCCATGGCCGCGAAATGCCGCGGCAGCATCGTCTACTTCGCGGCGGACGGCGATTGCGATCCACTGCCCGAACATCTGTCCCGGGGCGGCCGTGCCGTGTTCGCCTCGGACGGCGCCATCATGGCGGCGCAGGGCGGGCAGGTGCAGCGGCTCTTCGAGCTGGCGCGCTTGCGGTCGCCGACCCTCGGCCTTCCGGATTTCGTGCTCGAGAATCTGCTCGCCGCTACGGGTGCCGGCGTCGCCCTCGGATTGACCCCGAACGCCATCCGACAGGGGCTCGACGCCGCGCCCGGCCTGACCGAGGAGCGGGACTATGCCGCTGGCGACCAGCGCGTTGCTGTAACCATGGCTCGCAACCCATCGGCGCTGGCTGCTTGGCTCTTCGTCATCGGCAGCTCGTTCGCAGGTCGCAGGCGCACCGCGGCGATTGAAGTACCCTCGGACTGGCGGGAGGAGGATGCGTCCAGGATGGGGGAGTTCTTGCTTGAGGGGTTCGATCGCCTCGTTCTGGTGCGCCCTTCTGTCGACGTAACCATTGATAATTTATGCAAAAAGATCCACCACCCCCACTTGACCACGGAAAGTAACTGGCCGGAGGCCATCGATAGAATAATCGGAGAAGCCGGCCCGTCTGATTTCATGTTCGTCGGGCCATCAAAGCGCGCTAGATGCGACCAGGCGAATGAGCACTGCACAAAAAGGAACATGGTTCGCCTGAGCTAGCCCGCCCCGGCGGCCGTGTAAAACGCCGATGAAAACAGACTCCATTCGCGCTCTCCGTGGTCCCAATCTCTGGTCAGACGACACCCTCCTCGAGGTCGTGCTCGTCGTGGATGCCGATCTGCCCACGCCCGCCATGCTCGGACACCTGCGTGGCTGCATGACCCGAGAACTGGCCGCCATGACCCAGCCCATCTGGGATCAGAGCGAGGCATCGGAATCGCACCATGGCGAGGCGAGCCTCATCGCCGAGCTGACGGCGGCGCTCGAGCGCGCGGCCGGCTCGGACATCGCACCGCCCGCGGTGCACGAGCTGGTTCCCGGCGCCACATATCGCGTGCTCGTCCAGTACCAGGAAGAGGAAGTCGGCCGGCGCGCGCTTGCCCTCGCCCTCGATCTGCTCACGGCGGCGCGCACCGGGCAGCGCATCGATCTCGCGGCCGCCACCAAGGAGCTGCGCAGCCTGAATCAGTCAATCCGGCTGGGACCGTCCACCGGCGCCATCGTGCGCGCGGCCGAGGCGCGCGGCATCCCCGCTCGTCGCCTCACCGAGGGCAGCCTCGTCGTCCTCGGCCACGGTTCGCGCGCGCGCCGCATCTGGGCCGCCGAGACCGATCGCACCAGCGCCATCGCCGAGTCGATCGCGCAGGACAAGGATCTGACCAAGTCGCTGCTCGCCGCGGTCGGCGTGCCCGTGCCCGAAGGCCGCTCCGTCGAGAACGCGGAAGAGGCGTGGCAGGCCGCGCAGGAGATCGGCGGGCCCGTGGTGGTCAAACCGCGCAGGGGCAACCAGGGACGCGGCGTTTCCGTCGCGCTGCGCACGCGCGAGGCCGTGATGGCCGCGTATGACTTCGCCCGCGCCCAGGAGGACGAGGTGCTGGTCGAGCGCCACGTCGAGGGCTGCGACTTCCGCCTGCTGGTCATCGGCGGCCGCCTGATCTCCGCGGCCCGGCGGGTCTGCCCCACCGTGACCGGCGACGGGCAACACACCATTACCGAACTGGTCGACATCGAGAACCAGAACCCGCGGCGCGGGGAGGATCACTCTACTGCCCTGAGTAAGCTGCGCCTGGACGAGATCGGCCGCGAGATGCTGGCCACGCAGGGCATGACGGTCGACACGGTGCCGGCCGCCGGCCAAGTCGTGCTCCTGCGCCGCAACGCCAACCTGAGCACGGGCGGCAGCGCCATCGACATTACGGACGAAGTTCACCCGCTGGTGGCCGAGCGGGCCATCGACGCCGCCGCCATGGTGGGTCTGGACGTGGCGGGCATCGACGTGGTCGCCACGCGCATCGACCAGCCGCTCGATGTCACCCGCGGCGCCATCGTCGAGGTCAACGCCGCCCCCGGCCTGCGCATGCACCTCGAGCCGTCGGAAGGCACGCCGCGCCCGGTGGGCGAGGCCATGATCAACTCCATGTTCCCGCACGGCGACAACGGCCGCATCCCCATCGTCGCCGTCACCGGCACCAACGGCAAGACCACCACCACCCGCTGCGTGGCGCACCTGCTCCAGCGCTCCGGCCGCCGCGTCGGCATGACCTGCACCGACGGCATCTACGTCGGCGGGCGCCGCATCGACACCGGCGACTGCAGCGGCCCCAAGAGCGCGCGCGCCGTCCTCGGCAACCCGCGCGTGGACGCGGCCGTGCTGGAAACCGCGCGCGGCGGCATGCTGCGCGAGGGGCTCGGCTTCGACTGGTGCGATGTCGCCGTCATCACCAACGTCGGCGAGGGCGACCATCTCGGCATGGGCGGCATCGCCACCGTCCAGGAATTGGCGCGCGTCAAGGCGATCCCGGTCCGCCGCGTATCGGCCCAGGGCGCCGCGGTCCTCAACGCCGACGACCCGTTCGTCGCCGACATGGCCAAGCTGTGCCGGGGCGGCGTCATCTTCTTCAGCCGCAACCCCGCCTCGCCCGTCCTCGCCGCCCATCGCAACCAGGGCGGCAAGGCCGTGACCGTGCGCAGCGGCTCCATCATCCTGTGCACCGGCCGCGACGAGCGCCCGGTGGCCCGCCTGTCCGATCTGCCGCTGACCCACGGTGGCCGTATCGGCTTCCAGGTCGAGAACCTGCTCGCCGCGGTCGCCGCCGGCCACGCCCTCGGCCTCTCGCTCGACGCGATTCGCACCGGCATCGAAACCTTCGCGAGCGACCTCGACACCGTGCCCGGCCGCTTCAACGTGCTGACCCACCGGGGCGCCGCCGTCATCCTCGATTACGGTCACAATTCCTCCGCGCTGCTCGCGCTGTGCGAGGCCATCGAGAAGATGCCGCACCGCCGGCGCAAGATCGTCTACACCGCGGCTGGCGACCGGCGCGACGAGGACATCATCCGTCAGGCGCAAATCATCGGCGACTTCTTCCACGACATCTACATCTACGAGGATCAGTGCACGCGGGGCCGTCCCAGCGGTGAAATCATGCGCATCATGCGCGAGGGCTTCGGCGCCGAGAAACCCGGGCGCGCCGTCCTCCAGGAAGTCGGTGAGTTCGGTGCCATCAGCGCCGCCCTCGCCGGCCTCAAGCCCGGCGAGCTCTTGCTCTGCCAGGTGGACCAGGTCGAGCTAGCGCTGGACCACGTGATGGAAATCGTCCGGCAGAGCGAGGCGCACATCCCCAGCGTGCACGCGCCAAAGTCGAAGGCGGCGGTCGTCGCCTTGCCCGCAGCGGCTGCCGGCGGCGGCTAGCTAACTACGAGGTGCGCCCCAGGCACAGCTCCTCACTTCGCGGCGAGAAGCTGGTCGCATTCCTTGGGGGTTGTCCTTGCTCGTGGCCAATCCCTGAAGAAAACCCGCAGCCGCACCCTTCATATCTTCACGCCAACCGCCAGTCCCTCGCCGGTGGGCAGCACGGTCGACCGGAAATGCCCACCGTGCGCGAGCAAGTCGTGCGTGGCCTGCATGGCCGCGATCGCGGCCGCGTGCTCGCCGGCCGGCCGCTTCGGCAAACGCCCGAAGAGAAACGCGTTGTCGAGCACGACCAGGCCACCGATGCGCAGGTTCTCGGCAGCCCAGCGCAGGTAGTCGGGGTAGCCCTCTTTATCCGCGTCGATGAAGCACAGGTCGAAAGGCCCGCGTCCGGCGAGCCGGGGCAATACCTGCGCGGCGGCGCCCACGTGCACGCGAGCCTGCTTGGCCAGGCCGGCCTGGCGGAAGCTTTCGCGGGCGATTTCGGCGTGCTTGGCGTCGATGTCGATCGTGTCGAGTACGCCGTCCGGCCCCATGCCGCGCAGAATGGCCACCCCGGAATACCCGCCCAATGTCCCAATCTCCACCGCCTTGCGCGCGGCCACCGCCCGCGCCAGCACCTCGAGGTGTCGGGCATCCAGCGCGGCCAACTGAATGTCCGGCAAGCCCGCCCGCGTGGAGCGCTCGCGGATCTCTCGCAAGACATGGTCTTCCGGGACATAGACGGAAGCCACGTAGGCCGCGAGCTTGCGATCGTCGTTGCCAAAGGGTTTGTTCATGGGGTGGACCGGCCGGACACCTTGCCGCCTGGTGTGATGTGCCTTTGGATGCCCGCGGGGCAAGCCCAGATACACCTCGGCGCTCGTCTCGAACGCGGGAGCGATACGAGCCGAAACACGACTACCGCGTTAGCGGAGAGTTTCTGCCAGAACAATCGACCCACGTCGAGGACATCGACCTCAAGTGAGCGCAATTTTTCGCTGCGTGCCTGCAGGTGGTGCGCGCTGGCCGGGTCACGCGGAGGCGCTAGACCATAACTCAAGAGTAGTGGCGCAGACGTATCGGGTGGCGCATGGTTGCCGCAAAACCTGGGGAAACAGCACAAATTCACCCTTTGGGCCGCCATGCTTGTATCCGCTGGTCGAGCACAATAGGAAAGTGCCTCGCGCTTGACAGCGTGACGACGCGTGCCCTCTAATGGCGCCCTCTGCTTTAGGTCGGATTTGAGCGAAAGCGTCGGGATGATGCGAGCTGTTCCCGTCGATTTTCGCTGTGTTTGAAGGTCGTTTTCGAGGAGGTCCACCATGAACCGCGTTGCTTTGTTTGGGGTTGTCAGTTCCGTCTTCCTGCTCACGGCGAACTGTTCGCAGCAGGGTCCTGCGGCGACCACGCCAGGATCGGGCGGAAGCGGAGGCACTACGACGGGGGCGGGTGGTGCAACAGGCTCGGGCGGCATGACCAGCGGCGGCGGCGCGAGCGGCTCCGGCGGCTCGCAGAATTCCGGCGGCTCGCAGGGCTCGGGCGGTACGACCAGTAGCGGCGGCGTGAGCTCGGGTGGTACGACGGGAAGCGGCGGCGTGACCGGCTCCGGCGGCGCCAACACCGGCGGCACGACCGC
>JADGRD010000122.1 GCA_017881285.1 Pseudomonadota bacterium
GGGTAGGCGGCCGCGCGCTGGCGCGGGATCCCCACCAGCTCCAGGAGGTCCCCCGCCCGCTTGCGCGACGCGTCGCGCGGCTGGCCGAGGCGGACCTCGATCGGCTCCGCGATCTGGTCGCCGATTCGCTTCACGGGGTTGAGCGCGTTCATCGCGCCCTGGAACACCATCGAGATCTCGCGCCAGCGGTAGCGCGCCATCTGACGCTCCGTCTTGGGCACGAGATCGATCCCGAACAGCTCGATGCGGCCCGCCATGATCCGCCCGTTGGCGGGGAGCAGCTTGATCAGCGAGAGCGCCGTCGTGGTCTTGCCGCAGCCGGACTCGCCCGCGATGCCGAGCGCCTCGCCGTCCTCGAGCCGGAAGCTGACGCCGTCCACGGCCTTGACCGACGGCCCGCTTTGCATCCGGAACCGGATCGCGAGGTCCGTGACCTCGAGCAGCGGCGCGGCCGGGTCTGCGAGCTTGGGCAGCGGCCACTGGCGGCGGCCGCGGATCTCCCTGGTCCCGGGACTGCGGTCGCTCACCGGCCCGAGCCCGCCTTGGGGTTCATCACGTCATCGAGGGCTCCGTCCATCTCGGTCTCGTCGATCTCGACGGTGAGACGGACCTTGTTGCCCTCCTCGGGCGCTGCTGTGGCTCGCATACGAATAGATGAGTGTACCGGCCCCTGGGGCCCCCACTTCCCGCACCGTCGCGGGCGTACCCGGGAAGCGGGTCGCCGCCCTCAGACCATGAAGGCCATCGACTCGAGCACCCGGTGACCCAGGGCCACGTCGCCCTCGACGAGCACCTCCCCCGATGCGAGCACCCGGGTGGGGTGCACCCGTCCGAACCCGAGCCGCCAGAACGTCTCCTGGTCCATGGTCAGCGTCGCCGTCGGCTCGTCCGGGCCCCTGCCTGGCACCGCGACGGCATCTTCGTCTTCGCCCGCCCCGATACCGACCAAGCCAGCGTCGAGAACCTGGAGATCGCCTACAACTACTTCGAGGACAATACCTCCGACCTCGGCTCGACGGCGTGGCTCTACATCGAGTACGTGTGCAAGGGGTTCAACATCCACCACAACGTGCTCAACGCCTCGCGTTCGTACTACGCCATCCGCGTCATGGGCGACGGTTTCCAGGTGGCGGGCAACCACGTCTTCGCCAACAACGTCATCGCCAACGCCAACGGCATCGGCGATGGCATGCACATCCAGGAATCCAGCGGCATCCAGATCCTGAACAACATCTTCTACGACGACGGCAACGCCTACCTGGTGGCCAAGAGCTCGATGGCCGGCTTCTTCGCCGACTACAACCTGATCTACCGCGTGGGCGGCGCCGGTCCGGTGGTCGGCCTCAACACGGGACCAGCGGAAAGCCCGGGCGGCGACACGTACGATCTCGCGACGCTCAAGAGCAAGACCGCGTTCGAGCAGCACGGTATCGCGGGGGATCCGCAGTTCTCGGCGAGCTTCACCACCATCGACAGTGACCCCTCGGGCTTCGCGCCCAAGGCCTCGTCACCCGCGATCGACCACGGCAGCGACCTCGGCTACACCAGCGACTTCGCTGGCAAGCCGATCCCCGCCGGTTCCGCCGCCGACATCGGCGCCTTCGAATTGCAGCCTTAGCGCAACGCCGCTTTCGCCGCCGGATAGTCGCCCTCGCGCAGCGAGCCGCCGCGCAGGCAGCGCAGGTTGCCGTCGGCGGAAGCGAGCAGGTGGAGCGGGATCGGCGTGCCCGGATCCTTGACGTAGCTTGACACCCATTGCTCGTAGTCGCGCTGCGAGGCCGCGCGGCCGATCTTGGCCGACGCGAATTCCTTGTGCTCGGCCAGGAATTTCTCGAGGGCAGGACCGTCCTCGTCGAGCGAAAGCAGGAGAACCTCGACCTCGACACCGTCCTTGCGCAAGTCCGTCTGCCACTTGAGCAAGAGCGGCATCTCGCGCAGGCAAGGCTGGCACCAGGTCGCCCACAGGTTCAGCCAGACGCGCTTGCCCGCCGCCAGCGAGGCCTGGCCACGGCCCGCCACCGGCGCGGCCAGCGGCGGCAAGGTCAGGCGGGGCGCGGCTCCCGCAAAGCTGGTGTCGCACCAGCGCGAGGCGGAAGCCGACGGCGCCTTGACGGCCTCGTAGCGCGCGGGCGGCGCCGGCTCGCTGCGCTGGTCCTTGCAGCCAGCCAGGGCCGCGAACAGCAGACAAACTGCAATGCGCGTCATAACCGGCAATCGATCCACGCGATGAACGAAGAACGGTTCAGGTCCGCGCTGGTGCACTCGCCTTCCGCGCGCGACCGGCGCCACTGGCAGAACTGCTGATCGAGCTGCGCGAATTCCTCGCCCAGCCACAGAAGACCTACCTCTTGCTCGATGTCGGGGTCCTGGAACTTCGCCCGGATGTGATCGAGCACGGCGCTGCCGCGACGATGGCTGAGATCGCGGTTGTGCTCGACGGAGCCCTCGGGCGAGGCGCGCGACACGACGAAGAAGTACGAGGCGCCCCGCCGATCCGAGAAGGTCCTCTCCAGCAGGTCGGCGCCCGCGGCATCGAGCTCGGCGCTGTCCTTGTCGAATTCAATGATGGCCGCGCGCTCGGAGAGCGGCGCGAACAGGGCGTTGAAGTCCCCGCCCGACATCGAGGCCACCTGGCGGGCCTGCAACGGCTGGCAACCGCGCGAGCCCGGGCCAGCCGCGAGGCCACAGGAGGTCAGCACACGCCTCAGAATCACCTTGAGCTCGCCGGTGCAGTAGCCCATGTCCGAGGCGCTGGCCGTGGCGACCTCGGGCGCCTTGCCCTGGGTTTCGGCCAGGCGCACGGCCGCCGCCCGTGTCCAGGTCGCGACCGAGATGCCAACCGAGAAGAAGGCGACCAGCCCGAGGATCATGTGACGTCGGTCCGCGTTCATCGTCTCACCTCCGCGGCCGCGCCCTGGGCAAGCACCCGCGACAGCACGAAGTCGAGCCCCAGGTCGGTATCCTCGTCGGGCACCTTCTGGTTGCGTACGAAGAGCTGCGGCGTCAGCACGGGCAGCGAATTGGCGACGATCCAGCGCAGACTCTTGTTGACGCGCGCCCGCACCGCGGGCTGGCCCACGCAGCCCGCCAACTCGGGGAATACCTGCTTGATGCGGGCGTAGACCGCGGACTGGCTGCCGCCGCCCCGGGCGCGCAGGTCGTCCTGGTTGGCGAAGGCCCAGGACAGCACCGCGTTCGCACGCTCCCCGGCGCACAACAGCGCTTCGCTGACCGCGCAGGAGCCCGCGTGCAGCGACTCGTTCACCATCCAGTTGCATTCCTTGTCGAGCGGAAAAAGGACGTATTTGACCTGCAATTGCTCGCCGAGGCCGCTCGCCGCCAGACGCTCGGAGAAGGACTTGCAGGCCGGGCACAGGGGATCGAGCACCTCGATGGCCGGCACCTGGCCGCCGCCTCGCGTGTCGAGCATCACGCCGTACTTGTCCTCGGGATGGCGCAGCCCGGAGGTGCGCAGGAGGGAATCCGCGTAGGCCGGCTTGAGCACGAGATAGAGCAGGACCGGCAGCGCGACCAGGGCCACGCCCTCGACGAAATAGAAGGCCCACAGCCCGAGCGACGACGACTTGCCCGACGGGTCCGCCTCCGCGGCGCCCGCGCGGACATGGGCGACGATTGCCGCCGCGAAGACGCCCAGCGACGCCACGTAGATGCCGACACAGACCTTGCAGAAGGTGCCGATCTGGGTCGCCGAGATGATCGCATAGATGATCGAGGTCAGCACCGGCAGTGCCGCCGCCGCGATCATGAACTGGGTTTCCCGACGGAGCAGCCGCTTGCGCCAGAGCAGATCGATGGCGCGAAAGAGCAAAAAGGCGAACACGCCCAGCGCGGGCAGCGCGATGGGGATGCCGCCCCAGGTCAGCTCGCGCAGCACTGACGAGTACGGGCTCATGAGTACGGCATGGCAGCCGGAGGCGCCGCTCGCGTCCTTGGGCCCGATGCCCGGCACGATGGAGCAGGTGATGGCGTGCACCTGGCGATCGAGGTGCGCGATGAAGTCGTAGGACGAAACGCCCGCGAACACGACGCCCGCGAGCGCGAACCCGGCGAGCACGATGAGAGTTTTGCGCGGCGGCGCGGCGGCCTCGCGCTGGCCACCTTCAGCATTGGGCATGGCTGGCAAACCATAGGGCACCGCAGGCCTTGAATCCAGTATTACGCCAGTGTCCCAAGCGTCCGGGGGCGTGCTATCACTTGACCAGGTGCCCATAGCTCAATCGGATAGAGCATCGGCCTTCTAAGCCGAGGGTTGGGGGTTCGATTCCCTCTGGGCACGCAGCCAAGTCGCGAGATTCCTCGGAAATCCTCCATCCGCCACGAGGCAACAAGTGAGGTCACGCAGGCCGATGGTGGTGGGTCGGCGAGCCTCTGCCCCACCGTTGCACCAAACGAATCGCCGTCTTGGTCGAGGTTCACGGGTTCATCGGTCGCGCTGCTGACCCAGGCAGCCATTCGACCCTCACCATCGCGAAGAGGTAGTGAGCGAGTTCGACGATCGCCGTATCGCCGGCCGCCCGACGGAAACCTTCGTCTATCGCGACAGGGGCTCGATGGCGACCATCGGACGCAGTCGCGCCGTGGCCGAGATCGGCAAGGTCCGCTTGAGCGGATTTCTCGTCTGGCTCACCTGGCTGCTGGTCCACATCTACTACCTGGTCGATTTCCGCAATCGCACCATCGTCATCATCAACTGGGCATGGTCCTATCTGACCTACCGGCGAGGCGCTCGCCTGATCACGGGCCGCGACGCCACCACGCGCACCGCGACCGACGCGCGCGGGCTGTAGGATTCTACCGCTTGCGCCCATGGCCGCTTGCGCTTGGGCTTCGCCCCCATGGCCCACACGCCAATGGCGGTGCCACACAGCTGTGCTCGATGTGCCGCCCCCAAAGCAAACGTGTGAGTCGAGAGAGGAAGAGCCGGTGATCCGCCACGAGACGGTAGGTCCGCTCGGCGCTCTTGGCGAAGACAGGCACGGATTGGTAGGCGCGTAGCGGCCAGCCTCGACCTGGCCCGTAGGACATCGAGCGAAGAACGGCTTCTGCTCCGGAAAACACCCTGCCATCGGTTTCGACGAGCTGTACGGAAAGGGCGAATCGCTCGCGCGGTATCTCGGGGAATCCCGCTGGCACGCGCGCATCCTGCGCGGGCAGGTAATCCACCTTCTCGCCGGTCATCTGCTTCCAGCGGCACACCCAGAACCGGCAGAAGCCGCAGTCGCCGTCGTAGACCAGCAAGGGTTTGCTGGGTGGCGAGGCGACGCACAGACCGCTGGTCATGTCTTGGGTCTAATCGGCGTCCGGCCCGTGTGCAAACCTGAGGACAATGCCGTGTTGTCCGAATACTGATCATCGCACCCCATGCACCCTCGCAACCGCCTCGCCCACTTGCAACCAGTTGGCCGCGACACACCGTAGTGCTCGCACAGCTCATCCATCTCCCACTGCCCCGAAGCTAAATCTTGAAAGAACTTCGTTCGCTCCATCACGGCACTCGTCTGTGTCCATGGTATTCCTGAACATGTAAACGATGTGCCCGGACACTTGCAAACGATCTACCACTCGTCGTCAGGTTGCCCGCTCAAACTCGCGTTTCCAACCTGCTCATCCTCGCGGATTCATGCGAGAATTCTCGCGAGGACTTAACGGACACCACGGCATCACGGTCGGGTTAGCGTGTTTTGCCCTACACGCTAAACGACGAGCCACAGCCGCAGGTCGACTTTACGTTCGGGTTGGTGAACTTGAAGCCCGACCCTTGGACGCTTTCGACGTAGTCGATTTCCGTGCCGACCAGATACATCAGGCTCATCTGGTCGCAGACCATGCGGACGCCTTGGGACTCGAAGGTTTGGTCGACATCCTGGACTTGGTCAAAATAGAGGTCATAGGCGAACCCCGAGCACCCCCCGCCCTGCACCTTCAGACGCAACCCGTGGCTCGGCTCGATCTTCTCCTCTTCCCGGATGGCCTTCACTTTCTCCGCCGCGCGCGCGGTCAACGTCACGAGCTCCCGAATTTCCTCGGTTTGGTTCCTTTGCTCATTCTGTGCAACTGTGGACATGGTATCTCCTTTGAGGTGGATTCTGGCCTTGCTTTGAGATGCCGGCCACGCCGCACTGTCTTCCGAGCGTCGCATTATGCCCGGCTTCCACAGTTTTGCGCCCCGCCAGCGCCACCATCTCGCGCACCTCTTCCGCAGCATGCGCCATGACGGGCGACCCACCCACGGCCAGGAGAGCGTTGGCCGAGAAGTCCATCACGACGTAATTGGTGATGTTGTGCAGCAGCGCGCGCCGCCGCTCCAGCTGAGCGAGCGCTGGTCCCGCGCGTTCCGCGAGGTTCGTCTTCATTCGGTCCTTTCTTCGTTCTCGTCGGTCAAGAAGCATGAGCCAGGGGGGCGCACACGGCGTCTGGGTGTCTTGGACGGCTCACGGGGCGAGGCGAGCTGGCGTGCAACGTCATGCCGCTGCCCCTGCGGTTGGCCGGTGTGCCGCAAGAACGGTGGGCAGCAACTTGGAGCGCATGTCACATCCGCGTATCAGTCGACGCAAAGCCCGGGATTGACCACTCCTTGCAGCATGACTTGCATGACGCTCCTCGTTCGGTGGGGACGATGCCAGCAGGCCAACACTCGCGCGCCAGCCCGCCCCACCCAAAAGGGACCAAATGCATCCGCTATAGGTGCGATCCGGGTTGCGCGGCGGGAAAGCCCGGATCATGGTCAAGCCTCGTGGCGCAAGCACGGCGCCAAAGAGGTGAGTCATGGAGCAGCGCAGTCCTTCCGTCGACGATTTTCCAGACGGCTTCCCGGCCTCCACCCGGGTGTTTCGCACCGATGGCGAGATCCAGGTCCCGTTCCGCCACATCGCCCTGTCGGCCGGCGAGCCAGCGGTCGAGGTCTACGACACCTCCGGCCCGCGTGGCGTAGCGGGGAGCCAAGGCTTGCCCAAGCTCCGCCAGCCTTGGATCGACCGGCGCGCAGCCCGAAGCGACACCAATGTCACGCAGATGCACTACGCCCGCGGAGGTGAGATCACCGAGGAGATGCGCTTCGTGGCGCTGCGCGAGGGCGTCACGCCCGAATTCGTGCGCGGCGAGGTGGCTTGTGGCCGAGCTATCCTCCCCGCCAATCACAAGCATCCCGAGGCCGAGCCGATGATCATCGGCCGCCATTTCCTGGTCAAGGTGAATGCGAACATCGGCAACTCCGCAGTCAGCTCGACGATCGACCAGGAGGTGGAGAAGCTGCGCTGGGCGGTCCGATGGGGCGCCGACACGGTGATGGATCTGTCCACCGGCCGGCAGATTCACGAGACGCGCGAGGCTGTCCTGCGCAACTCGCCGGTGCCGGTCGGCACGGTCCCGATCTACCAGGCGCTGGAGAAGGTGAAGGGGAAGATCGAAGACCTCGACATCGAGGTGTTTCTCGAAACCCTGGCCGAGCAAGCCGAGCAGGGGGTCGACTACTTCACCATTCATGCCGGGGTGCTCTTGCGCTACGTTCCGCTCACCGCCAAGCGCATCACGGGCATCGTTTCGCGCGGGGGCTCGATCATGGCGCTCTGGTGCCTGGCCCACCACCAGGAAAACTTCCTCTACACCCACTTCGAACGCATCTGCGAGCTCATGAAGAAGTACGATATCGCGTTCAGCCTGGGGGATGGCTTGCGCCCGGGCTCCACCGCGGACGCCAACGACGCGGCCCAGTTCGCCGAGTTGGAAACGCTCGGCGAGTTGACCCAGGTCGCCTGGCGGCACCACGTGCAGGTCATGATCGAGGGGCCGGGACACGTGCCCATGCACAAGATCCGCGAGAACATGGACCGGCAGCTCACGATCTGCCACGAGGCTCCCTTCTATACGCTTGGCCCCCTCGTGACCGACATCGCGCCCGGCTACGACCACATCACCTCGGCCATCGGCGCCGCCATGATCGGCTGGTATGGAACCGCCATGCTCTGCTACGTCACGCCCAAGGAGCACCTGGGTCTGCCCAACCGCGACGACGTCAAAAGCGGTGTCATCGCCTACAAGATCGCGGCGCACGCCGCCGACCTGGCCAAGGGGCATCCGGGCGCAGCCGCTCGCGACGACGCTCTCTCTCGCGCGCGCTTCGCCTTCCGCTGGGAGGACCAGTTCAACCTCGCGCTCGATCCGGACACCGCGCGCGCCTTCCACGACGAATCCCTGCCGGCGCCCGCCGCCAAGGGGGCGCACTTCTGCTCCATGTGCGGTCCCCAGTTCTGCTCGATGCGCATCACCCAGGATCTGCGCGACCAGGTTGCCGAAGGTCTGCGAACCAAGGCCGCGGAGTTCCGCGCCAGCGGCCAGGAGCTTTACCCGCCGGTTGAATGATCGCCTGCCGGCATCCCCGAGGGCAGACTCGTACCAGCG
>JADGRD010000123.1 GCA_017881285.1 Pseudomonadota bacterium
GAGGTCCACCGTCACCTCGGTCCGGGCTCCGCCGGCTCGTAAACCCAACCCTTGCTCCCTCTGATCCGACGTTCCTCCCTGTTCATCCTTCCGATCCGGGCGAAGCTCGGCTACACCTACGCGATCCACCGGGGAGCACCTCGATTCGCTCGCTGAACCCTTAGCCCGCGACAATTTCGGCTTCCTTGGCTAAGATCGGGCCACGGTGAGCATCTGCACCCACTGCGGTCAGGACCACGATGCGAACGGGAGTGTCTGCCCCGGCACCCCTGCAATCCCCGGGGCCAGCCTGCAAACGTCGGGAAAGACCATGTTCGGCGTCCCGCCCGCCCCCGTGCCCCCGCTGGCCAAGCCGTCAGCGGGGAAGCCCGGATTCGCGGCCGCGCTGCTCGCGTCAGCGGCAAGACTCCCGGCCCCCAAGTCGCCGCTCCCCCGCCTGCCGACGGCCGAAGAAGTCAGGCAGAATCCAAATCTCGTCATCAGCCTCGAGGTGACTGCGCCACCGACCCGGCCCGCGCCCATCAGCCCGGCCAGCGGCAACGCACGCGATCTTCCCCCCGCGTCCTCCGGTTTGGAGACCTTCGTGGACTTGCCGGACGTCGGCCCCCCGATCGACCTCCTGCCCAGGGTCGATGGGGCAAATGCCTCCGGGCCGGGCGAGGGCACACCCACGGACCTGCCCAAGCCGGGGAGCGGCCGGCGCTTCGCCCTGCCGGAGCCGCCAGAGAGCGCGGCCGCCGATCCGGCCGGCCACAGCGACCAGCAACCGGGCGGCAGCTTCGCCGCGCGTCTGGCCCTTGATGTCAAGAGCGTTGTCGACTTGCTGAGCTGGGCGTCGACAGTCTATCTCGGCCGGCCCAAGCAGTTCTTCCTGCTGGCCGCGTTCCTGGTGTTGCCCGCTTCGATCTTGCAGTCCTGCCTGGTTGCCGGCATCGCCTCCCACTCCACGAGCCTGGCCCCATCGGTCGTGACCGTAGATTTCTCGGCGCGCAAGGCCGAGCTTGCGGCGCGTATCCAGGAAAGCCAGGCTCGCGGGCAGATGGATCGGCAGGCCGCGGCCGAGCTCGCGGCGCTCACCGCCGTGGAAACCGCGCACCTGCCGCTTCCGAGCGTGGAGGTGCGCGAGAGCGCGGGTTGGTTACGTGAGAGACTCGCCTTGTTCATCCAGGGCCTTCTCATCCTGGGACTCGCCTTTCCCGTGGCTTGTGGCACCCTGGCCATCGCCCTTTTCGATCGCGAAAGTGGGGCGGCCCTGCCCGCCTTCGCCGACGTTTGGCCCATTCTCGTCAGCCGCGGCGAGCTCTTCCTGATCTCCCTGTTACCGGCGGCCTTGCTGGTGGCGGTGGGCAACGCCCTCTTCGTGCTGCCCGGGTTGGTGTTGAGCGTGCTCTTCCTGTTCGTCCCCCACGTCGTGCTCTTCGAGAAGAAAGGCGGCAGAGACGCGCTCCAGCGCAGCATCGAGTTGGCCAAGAGCGATCCCATCCGCGCCGTGCTCACCTTCGTGAGCTTCGCGCTGGCGGGCGCCGTCGTGGCCGTCTTCACCGAGTTGCTCTTGCCGACGAGCGGAAGCCGAGCCGTGGCCTTCCTGCATTTCATTGCCTGCGATCTTCTCGCGGTCGCGGTCTTGCCCATTCCCGCCCTGGTCTTGGCCCGCATCTACCTTGACCTGCGCGCTCGCTCCGGGTCGAGCCCCGAAGGTCTCTCGCGGGCCGCCCGCAGCTAACCGGCGCGAAGGCCATGCTTGCGCTCTCCGACATCGAGGCAGTCCTCCATCGGCTCTACATCGCGGCGCCGCAAGCGTCCCTCCGCAAGGAGGATCGCAAGAAGGCCACCGAGCTTGCCGGGATGCTGCTGGAGATCGATCGCATCGTGAAGGCGGTGGGCAAGGGCCGCCCCTTCCGCCTGGTCGACGCGGCGGCGGGCAAGGCCTACGTCGGGCTGCTCGCCGCCGAATTGGTGCTGGCGCGGAAGGCACGGACCGGCCAGGTGATCCTCATCGAACGCGAGAGCCGCCGCGCCACGGCGTGCCGGCGGGCCGGCGCGAGCTTGCGCGCGCCCGGGGTGGACATCGAGGTGCGCGCCACCGACGTGGCGGACACGTCGGCCTGGCCGCGGGAACCCGACCTCGTGGTCGCCCTCCATGCTTGCGGGCCAGCGGCGGACACCATCGCTCGGCAAGCAATCGCCTGCCGGACACGCCATCTGCTGCTCGTGCCCTGCTGTACCTCGGAGGGCGTCGCCTCCAGCCAGCTTGCCGTCCGCCGGGCGGAAGCCCTCGGTTTGCCCCACCACGCAGAGGTCCGCCGCCGCTTCATCCAGGCCATGGTAGACAGTGAGCGGACGCTCGCCCTAGAGGCCGCCGGCTATGAGACCACAGTCGTTCCCTTCGTTCCGCCCACCGTCACTCCGCACAACCTGCTCTGGCGGGCACGGCGCGTCGGCGAGCCCCGTCACATGGCGGCGGCAGCGGAAAAGCTCGAGCGACTGTGGAATGACTGACGCAGAGGCGAAAGTCCGCATCTTTGGTCGGGCGTGCGGCATCAAAGACTCGCCCTCCTGGCCGGCTGTGACAAGGGTAACGAAGCCCGTTTGCATCAAACAGGACCAAGGATGATCGATTTCTGTAAGACTCCCGACCCGAGGGCCGTGTGCATCCACGAGATCGTTTCTGGCGTGTAGTCCTGCCCATCGGGACACTCGCGGTTTTGTCGACCGTGCTGGCCGTGGGCTATGCCACCGAGCCGGACCGCTTCGCGACCGGGTTCGCCCCCAAGCAGCCCATCGCCTTTTCCCACAAGCTGCACGCGGGCGAGAACCACATTCCGTGCCTGTACTGCCACACCGGCGCCGAGCGTTCGCGCCACGCCGGGGTTCCGGCCGTGGAAACCTGCATGAACTGCCATGCCGTCACCCGCACCGACAAGCCCGATATAAAGCGCGTGACCGCCGCCTTCAAGGCGGGCCAGCCCCTCGCCTGGCAGCGGGTGTACACCCTGCCCGACCATGTCTATTTCGACCACCGCCCGCACGTCGGGGCCGGCATCGCCTGCCAGACCTGCCACGGCGAGGTGCAAACCATGGAGCGGATCTCGCGCGAGATGCTCATGCGCATGGGCACCTGCCTGGCCTGCCACCGCGACGCGCACGCGGCGGTGCCCGCCGGCTCCAAGATCACCACCGGCCCCACCAATTGCATGGCCTGCCACCGATGAAATCCAACCGCACGATTCCACAGTCCAAACTGCCGCGCCGGACCTGGCTGGGCGCCGTCGCCGCCGTGGCCGCCGCCTGGACGGGGTGGAAGGCCGGCGTGCGGCGCACGGACGCCCCGAGGCTATCCGTGTCCACCTCGCGTCGCCCGCGATCCTCCGACTCGCCACGCGCGCCGCTTGTGGTCCGCCCGTCACCCGATTCGGTGAAGCGCCATGGCTGAAGGCAAGCTCAGGGTCAAATTGCCCGTCCTCGGCAGCGACGGCGAGGACCAGGTGTCCCGTCGGCGATTCCTGGCTCTCTTCGGCGCCTCGGCCGCGCTGGCCACCGGCGCGGGCTGCAAGCCTTCGGGGAACCGCGCGGCCATCGTCCCCTACACCAAGAAGCAGGAAGAGATCGTGCCGGGAATCGCCGACTACTACGCAAGCACCTTCCAGGAGGGCGAGGTCGCGTACCCCGTCTTGGTGAAGGCGCGCGAGGGTCGTCCCATCCACGTCGAGGGCAACGACGAGCACCCCCGCTATCGCGGCAAGACCAGTTTCCACGCCACCGCGGATCTGCTCGGCCTCTACGACCCTGATCGCCTGCGCGCGCCCATGCAGGACGGGCGACTCACGACCTGGAACGTGGCCATCGATCGGCTCGCGAGCAGCCTCCGGGAAAGCGCGGGCAGGAGCGCCGTGCTGATCACGGGCGCCGTCATCTCACCGAGCCGCAAGACGCTCATCGCTCGGCTGATCGAGGCTGTCCCGGGTCTGCGCCACGTCGAGTGGGAACCGAGTGCCGATCACGCGGGCCGGCAGGCCGAGCGCGCGCTGTACGGCGAGAGCAGACTTCCGCGCCATCGCTTCGACAAGGCATGGGTGATCGTCGCCCTCGAGGCCGATTTCCTCGGAACCCTCGGCGACACGGTCTCCGCCATCGCGGGTTTCGCGAGCCAGCGCCGGCCGGACTCCTTCGCCGGCGGCATGAACCGACTCTACGTGCTCGAAGGCGGCATGAGCCTAACCGGCAGCCGGGCGGACGTGCGCCTGCCCTTGCGCCCTTCGGCGCTAGCGCGCATCGCCTTCGGCCTGGTGCACGCGGTTGCTCTGCGCGCCGGGCGGCCATTGCCCGAGGGCATGGACGCGGCCGCCCTCGACGGCTTCGCGCTCGACCGGTTGCCCGAAGCCAAGCCGTTCGCGGCCGCTCTCGACGCCCTGGTGCGCGATCTCATCGCCGCCGGCCCGAAGTCGCTGGTCCTGGCCGGCCCGGCCGCCTCCACCGATGCGCATGCGGCCTGCCTCATCTTGAATCACATGCTGGGCGCCGAGGGCGTCACCGTGGCGAGCGATGAAAGTGTCGCGGCCCCGGTCCTGGCCACGCCCGAGGAGCTCGCCAAGGTGCTGGCCGACATGGCGGCTGGCCGCGTGGCCGCCGCGCTCTTTTGGGACGTCAATCCCGCCTACGACGTTCCCGGCGAGAGCGCGTGGCAAGCAGCCCTCGCCAGGGTGCCGCTGCGGGTACGGTTGGGCCTGCTGCCCGACGAAACCGCGGCAAGCTGCAACCTAGTTCTTCCCACCAACCACTGGCTGGAGAGCTGGAACGACTTCGAGACCAGCCGCGACACGCTCACCTTGCAGCAGCCGGTGGTGGCGCCGCTCTACGATACCTTGCAGGGCGAGGATGTCCTCTTGCGCTGCCTGGCCGAATTGGGCCACCCGGCGGGCAAGTCCTACCAGGACTTTCTCAAGCAACGCTGGCAAGAGGAGGTGCAGCCCCAGGGCAGCCCGATCCCCTTCGCGCGCTTCTGGAACACCTGCTTGCACGACGGCCTGCTCCACCGCAAGGCCGAGCCAGCGGCCACGCGAGTCCTCGACGGTACGGCCCTGGCGCGCGCGGCGGCGGGTGCCGCCCAGGCCGCTCGTCCAACGCTGGAGTTGGTTCTCGACCTTGATCCGCGCCTACACGACGGCCGCTACGCCAACAACGGCTGGCTCCAGGAAATGCCCGACCCGATCCAGCGAACGTCGTGGGGCAATCCCCTCGCGCTGTCGCCGGCGGACGCCGATCGCTTGCACCTCAAGAACGGCGACCTGGTGACGTTGGACCGCGGTCCGGCGCTGCCCATTGTGCGCCAGAGGGGCCAAGCCGAGGGCGTCGTGCGGCTAACCTTGGGACACGGCCGCTCGGCGGGCAGCGTGGCCGCGCAGGTGGGCACCCGCGCCTGGTCCTTGACGACCGCAGCCGGCTCCCGTGTGGTGGCCGTGGACGCCATTCGGCCGACGGGTGGCCATCAAGACCTGGCGCTGGCCCAGGATCACGATACCAAGGACGGCCGCGACATCGCGCGCCTGTGGTCCATGGCGGAATTCGCGCGCAAGCCCCAGCATGAACGCGAAGCCGAGGACTTCCCGTCGCTCTACGACAAGCAGGAACAGAAGGGCCCGCGCTGGGGCATGGCCAGCGACCTGTCGGCCTGCGTGGGCTGCGGCGCCTGCGTGGTCGCCTGCCAGTCGGAGAACAACATCCCGGTGGTCGGCCCCGAACAAGTCCGCAAGGGGCGCGCCATGCACTGGATGCGCGTCGATCGCTACTATGAAGGCGAAGGCACCGCGACCAGCGTGGTGCATGAGCCCATGCTCTGCCAGCACTGCGACAACGCCCCCTGCGAAACCGTGTGTCCGGTGCAAGCCACCAACCACGGGCCCGACGGCATCAACCAGATGGCCTACAACCGCTGCGTGGGCACGCGCTATTGCGCCAACAACTGCCCGTACAAGGTCCGCCGCTTCAACTTCCTCGATTTCACCGGTGAGACGCCTGAATCGATGCAGCTGGCCTTCAATCCCGAGGTGTCGGTGCGGCCGCGCGGCGTGATGGAGAAGTGCACCTTCTGCGTGCAGCGCATTCGCAACGCCGAGCAGGTGGCCAAGCGCGACGGGCGCGGCCTGCGCGACAGCGACGTAGTGCCCGCGTGTGCCTCGGCTTGCCCGGCCAGCGCCATCGTCTTCGGGGACATCAGCGATCCCAAGAGCGAAGTGTCGAAACTCTCGCGCAGCAATCGCGGCTTCCACGTGCTCGAGGAACTGGGCACCAAGCCGGCCATCACCTACCTGGCCGCGCTCAAGAATCCTTCCGGACGCGATGGAGGCGAGCGATGATCTCCGCGACCGCTCCCCTGCCGGAAGCCCTGACGCCCATGGAGCTGATGGAAGGGCGGGTCACGCCCGCCTCGCTCGACGATCAGGTTCTGCAGTTCCCCGCCCGGCGGCCACCGCGCGCCTGGTACATCGCCCTCGGCGTGACCCTGACCGCGCTCGCCATCGGCGGTTTCTGCATGGCTTGGACGCTCTACTACGGCATCGGCACGTGGGGGAACAACCGCCCGGTGGCGTGGGGCTTCGGCATCATCAACTTCGTCTTCTGGATCGGTATCGGCCACGCGGGCACGCTCATCTCGGCCATCCTTTTCCTGTTCCGGGCGCGCTGGCGCAACGCCATCGCCCGTTTCGCCGAGGCCATGACCATCTTTGCCGTCATGTGCGCCGGTATCTTCCCGGTGCTGCACACCGGACGGCCGTGGTTCGCCTACTGGCTGTTCCCGTACCCGAACGAGCGCGGCATCTGGGTGAACTTCCGCTCGCCGCTCATCTGGGACGTCTTCGCGGTCAGCACCTACTTCTCGGTGTCACTGGTCTTCTGGTATCTCGGGCTGGTGCCCGACTTCGCGTCGCTGCGCGACCGCACCGCCGAGGGTCTGCGCAAGCGCATCTACACCATCGCCAGCCTGGGCTGGCGGGGCGCGGCCTCACACTGGGTCCACTATGACAAGGCCTACCTGCTCCTCGCGGGCCTCGCCACCGGCCTGGTCATCAGCGTGCACAGCGTGGTGTCGTTCGACTTCGCGGTGTCGCTGGTGCCGGGTTGGCACATGACCATCTTCCCGCCCTACTTCGTGGCGGGAGCCATCTTTGCCGGTTTCGCCATGGTGGTCATGGGGCTGATCGTGGTTCGCAAGACCATGAACCTTTCGAACCTCATCACCGACAATCACCTCGACACCATGAACAAGCTCATCCTGGCCATGTCGTGCATCATGGGCTACGCGTACTGCATGGAGGCCGGCACGGCCTGGTACAGCGCCAACCCGTACATCCAGCACACCTTCAAGAACTACGTGTCGGGCTTCTACGGCTGGGCCGGCATCACGACCATCACCTGCAACATCATCATCCCGCAGCTCTTCTGGTTCCGCCGCCTGCGCCGTTCGATCCCGGCCATGATCTTCGTTGCCCTCGCGGTGACCCTCGGTATGTGGATGGAGCGCTTCGTGATCATCATCATCTCGCTCCACCAGGACTACCTGCCCTCGTCCTGGCACCTTTACATCCCGACCAAGATCGACTTCGGCGTCCTGCTCGGCTCGTTCGGCCTGTTCTTCACCCTGGTGCTGCTCTTCGCGCGCGTGCTGCCGGTCATCGCCACCAGCGAGATGAAGGGCAGCCTGCCTGGCGCGCAGGCTGGGGACGGAGGTGGCCATGCCTAACCCCACCTTCGCGGTGCTCGGGCTGTTTGCCGACGCGCAGAAGATCGTCGACGCCGCCCACAAGATTCGTGTGCGCAGGCTGGGCCACCTGGAAGCCTACACACCCTATCCGGTGCACGGCCTCGACCGCGCCCTGGGGCTCGGTCCCTCGAACCTGGGCAAGCTCGTGCTCGGCATGGGCCTGCTAGGCGCCTTCTTGGCGCTGCTCTTCGAGGGGTGGGTGAGCGCGGTGGACTACCCTCTTGTCACCGGCGGCAAAGCGCTGTTCTCCTGGCAGGCCTTCGTGCCCGTGATGTTCGAGGTCACGGTGCTCTTCGCCACCTTCACCGCGGGCCTGGCCATGCTCTTCGCCTTCAACAAGCTACCGTTCTTCGGGCATCCGGTGCTGCACAGCCAGGCCATCAAGCGCATCACCCGCGACAAGCTCGCGCTCAGCATCGAGAACGCCAGCGACGACTTCGACCCCGAGGCCGCCAAGCAGGCACTGCTGGAGACCGGGGCCGAATCGGTCGAAGTCGTGCCGGTCCCGGCCTGGGATCGACCGCTCAGCCTCGTCGGCCTCTTGCGCACCATGACGGCCATCGCCGCGGCCTGCGTGGTGGCCGGCCTCGGCATCTACGCCGCGATCAAGGTGGTCCCCATCGTGCCGCCCATGTTCAAAATGCA
>JADGRD010000124.1 GCA_017881285.1 Pseudomonadota bacterium
ATCTATCTCGGCGACCTGCGCAAGAAGATCCTCGTCGACATTAGGCTGTAGCGATGGAATCCGCGAGCATCCTGGCGAACTACGACTTCACGGGCAAGACCGTGGTCGTCACCGGTGGCGGTGGCGTGCTCTGCGGCGAGATGGCGCGAGCCCTGGCCGCATGCCGCGCGACCGTCGTTCTCCTCGACCGCGACCTCGCCCTCGCCGAGAAGGCTCTCGGCACCCTGCCCGGCACGGGGCACCGGGCCGTGCGCGCCGACGTGCTCGACCGCGCCGCGCTGGCGGCGGTCGCCGATGCGGTGGGCAAGGACTTCGGCAAGGTCGACGGGCTGATCAACGGCGCGGGTGGTAACCATCCCGAGGCGACCACCAACCCCGAGCGTTCGTTCTTCGACCTGCCGGCGGACGCCCTACAATTCGTCGCCAACCTGAATCTGCTCGGCACCATCCTGCCGAGTCAGGCCTTCGGCCGCGCCATGGCCCGGCAAGGCGAAGGCGCCATCCTCAACCTCTCGTCGATGAACGCCTTCCGGCCCCTCACGGGCATCCCGGCCTATTCGGCGGCGAAAGCGGCGGTGAGCAACTTCACCCGATGGCTGGCGGTCCACCTGGCCCAGGAATACTCACCGCACATTCGCGTCAATGCCCTCGCGCCGGGATTCTTCCTGACCGAACAGAATCGATTCCTGCTCACCGAGAAGGAAACCGGCGAGCTCACCGTGCGCGGGAAATCCATCCTGGCGCACACACCGCTGGCGCGCTTTGGCTCGCCCGCGGATCTGGTGGGAGCCATGCTGTGGCTGCTGTCGCCGGCCGCGAGTTTCGTCACGGGCGTCGTGGTGCCGGTCGACGGCGGTTTTTCCGCGTACAGCGGCGTGTGATCTCGACCAGACATGCGTGGACAAGCACGAAGGGAACGTCATGGCAAAACTGCAATTCGGAATCGTTGGGCTGGGGGTCATGGGGCAGAACCTCGCGCTCAATCTCGCCAGCCGGGGCTTCTCCGTGGCCGGATTCGACCTGGAGCAGAAGCAAGCCGACATCTTCGCGGCCAAAACCGCGGGCAAGAACATCACCGCCTGCCGCACGCAGGTGGAATTCCTCGACCAGCTCGCACAGCCGCGGCGCATGCTCATCATGGTCCCGGCCGGCCCGCCCGTCGACGCGGTCATCGCCACCCTGCGGCCGCGGCTTTCCCGTGGGGACTTGCTCATCGACGGTGGCAACACCTGGTTCCGCGATACTGTCCGCCGCATCGGTGAGCTGGAAGGCAGCGGCATCCTCTACATCGGCGCCGGCATCAGCGGCGGCGAGGAAGGCGCCCTGCTGGGCCCGTCGATCATGCCGGGTGGCAACCCCGAGGCCTGGCCGCTGGCCCGCCCCATCCTGCAAGCCATGGCCGCCAAGGCCGAGGACGGCCAGCCCTGCTGCGACTGGATCGGTCCCGGCGGCGCCGGCCATTTCGTCAAGATGGTCCACAACGGCATCGAGTACGCCGACATGCAGATGATCAGCGACGCTTTCTGGTTGATGCAAAAGCTACTCGGCCTGGCGCCCGGCGAGGCAAGCCGCATCTTCGCCGCCTGGAACGATGGCGAGCTCGGCAGCTACCTCGTGGGCATCACGGCCATCATCCTCGCGAAGCAAGATCCTGAGACCGGGAAGCCGCTGGTCGACCTCATCCTCGACACCGCCGAGCAGAAAGGCACGGGCAAGTGGACCGCCCAGGTCTCCTTCGATGTCGGCGCGGCCGTGCCCACTCTGGCCGACGCCGTGTACGCGCGCACCTTGAGCTCGCTCAAGCGCGAGCGCGTGGCCGCCTCGGCCGTGCTGGCCGGGCCCACGCCCGCCTTCTCGGGCGACCCGGCCGCCTTCGTGGAGTCGATCCGCAAGGCCCTCTACTGCTCGAAGATCTGCGCTTACGCGCAGGGGTTCCAACTGCTGCGCGCGGCCGACCAGGATCACGGCTGGGGCCTGCGGCTCGGCGCCATCTCCTCGCTGTGGCGCGCCGGCTGCATCATCCGCGCGCAGTTCCTCGGCAAGATCAAGGAGGCGTACGATCGCACGCCGTCCCTGGCCAACCTCCTGCTCGACGGCTACTTCGCCTCCGTGACGGCGTCCTACCAGCAGGCCTGGCGCCACGTAGTCGCGGTCGCGGCCGAAAATGGCGTGCCCGTCCCGGCCTTCATGAGCGCACTGGCCTACTACGACGGCTACCGCTCGGCCAACCTGCCCGCCAACCTGCTGCAGGCGCAGCGCGATTTCTTCGGCGCGCACACCTATCGCCGAACCGACAAGGAAGGTACCTTCCATACCGAGTGGAAAACCTGAAGTGGGCGGAGGCAGCCTCGCCGCATGCCGCCCGTCATCGGCCACGGTTCCCTCGCGCAGAGGCTGTCCGCCCCAAGGTTCGGCGGATCTGCGAGGAGGCTCTGGCGAGCGGCGGCGCGGCGTGGATCCAGAGGTGACGTGGCCCGCGCCACGCGAAGGGCATGGTCGAGCCATCTCCGCCGCCGAACCATGAAGACGTCCGCCCCAGCCGCTGCTTTCCGCCTCGCGGCGGCGGGCGGAATCCAGCATACTTCACTCATGGCGCACGGCCCCTCCCGGATTGTTGCCGCCACGGCGGCTCTCTTGTTTGCAGCCCTCGTGACGGGTTGCGGAGGGATCGCCGACGAGAGAAAGGCGCCGCGGCACGACGCGGCCGCGGGTGGAGACACCACGCCCTCGCAGCCAGATAGCCGGCCGACATCGACGGACACTAGCGCGGCCCTCCCCGACACCGCGAAGACGCATGACACCGGCGCTCCAGACAGGGAAGGTGCCGAGGCCGGAGGTGGGACGAGCACGGAGGCCGGCGGTGAGGTGGACGCCGAGCCAATCCGTGCGGACGGCGGCGCGGGCACCGAGACGTCCCCCCCCGTGACCGTCGTCGTGCTGCCCGACACCCAGTACTACGCCGCGGCCTACCCCGAGGTCTTTGCGGGGCAGACCAGCTGGATCCTCGCGGAGAGGACCGCCCTGCATATCGCCGCGGTCCTGCACGTGGGCGACATCGTCGATGGTGACACGCAGGCCCAGTGGACTGTCGCCAACCCGGCCATGCGCACCCTCGACGGCTTCGTGCCTTACGTCGTCGTGCCGGGAAACCACGATACCGACAGCAACCGCAAGACCCTCATCGACAACTACTTCAGCCCAGCCTCCATGCCCTGGATCACCGCCACCATGACCGCCGGGCAGATCGAGAACAACTACGCTCTCGTCGACATCGGCCCCCAGAAGTGGCTGGTCCTCGGACTGGAATTCGGTCCCCGCGATGCGGTGGTCGCCTGGGCCGACACCATCCTCAAGGCGTATCCGACGACACCGGCCATTCTCCTAACCCACGCCTACCTCTACAGCGACGGAACCCGCTACAACGTCGCAGTTGCAGGAACGGACTCCACCAAAGATAGCTACCAGTGGTGGTACCCGCAGTACTACGGCTTTACGGCATCCCAAGGGATTAACGACGGCGAGATGTTGTGGCAGAAGCTGGTACTACCCAACCCCAACGTGCGCCTGGTTTTCTGTGGCCACCAAACCGGTTGGGCGCGCGAGACGAGCACCCGGCCCGACGGATCGCGCGTGCATCAGATGCTCTCCGACTATCAGTGGTACAAGATTGACCAGTCTGACTACTACGGGGGCAGTGGCTATCTGCGCGTGGTCCAGCTCGACTACGGCAAGAAGACCATCGCCGTGCAAACCTATTCACCGTATCTGCAGCAGTACCTCACCGACGACGCGAACCAGTTCACGCTGGACTGGAACCTGTAGCTACCCCGGCGGCCAGCCGAGGGAACGGCCGGCCAGCGCGTGCAAGTGAACGTGAGGCACGCTCTGCCCCGCGTCGGGTCCGGCATTCACCACCACGCGAAAGCCGCTCGACGCGAAGCCGGCTTCACCGGCCAGCTTGTTCGCCACGAGCATGAGCTTGCCGAGCAAGGCCGCGTCCTCGGGCTTGGCCAGGGCGAGACTGGCGATGTGCCGGATGGGAATGACCAACTGGTGAAACGGCGCCTTGGGGCCGATGTCCTTGAACGCGATGATCTCTTCGTCGCGATAGGTGATGGCGGCGGGGATCTTGCCCTCGCAGATCTTGCAGAACAGACAATCGCTCATGATGGGCTCTTTCTAGCACAGCGAGAGCAGCCGCTGGCGCGTGTCGGCGGGCCGCGAAACCTCGTCGCGTCCCTGGCGTAGGAAAGCCGCGATGGCCTCGTGCCCGGCGATGGCCGCGTCCGTGCGTGGATCGCTGCCCGGCTTGTACGCGCCGAGCAGGATCAGATCTCGCTTCTGTTCGTACCCGGCGACCAGTTCGCGCACCCGGCCGGCGGCGCGGCGGTGCTCGCCATCGACCACGAAGTCCATCACGCGCGAGAGCGAGGCGAGCACGTCGATGGCCGGCCAATGGTTGCGCTCGCAGAGGGCGCGCGACAGCACGATGTGGCCGTCGAGAATGCCGCGCGCCTCGTCGGCGACCGGCTCTTCCATGTCGTCGCCGGCCACCAGCACCGTGTAGAGCGCGGTGAGCGAGCCGCGCTCGGCATTGCCCGCGCGCTCGAGCAGGCGGGGCAGCAAGCCAAACACGCTGGGCGGGAAACCGTGGCGCACCGGCGGCTCGCCCGCGGCCAGACCGACCTCGCGCTGGGCGCGCGCGAAGCGGGTAAGCGAATCCATCAGCAAGAGCACGCGCTGGCCGCGATCGCGGAACCACTCGGCGATGGCGGTGGCCACGAACGCGGACTTCAGGCGCACCAGGGCCGGCGCGTCGCTGGTGGCGCACACTACGACCGAACGGGCACGACCCTGCGGACCCAGGTTGTCCTCGACGAACTCAGCGAGCTCGCGGCCGCGTTCGCCGACCAGACAGATCACGTTGACGTCGGCCTCGGTGTTGCGCGCGATCTGGCCGAGCAACACCGACTTGCCCACGCCCGTGCCGGCGAAGAGCCCTACGCGCTGTCCCTCGCCCAGGGTGAGCAAGCCGTCAATCGCCCGCACGCCGAGCGCCAGCGGCCTCCGGATGCGCTGGCGGCGCAGGGGATCGGGGCCCGGCCGCTCGACGGGCCACTCCTCGGTGGGACCGGCGATCGCGCCCGCCCTATCCATGGGTTCACCGAGCCCGTCGAGCACGCGGCCGAGCAGCCCCTCGCCTACCTGAATCGACAGGGAGCGACCGGTCGGGCTGACCACCGCATCCGGGCCGATGCCCGCGACCGGGCCCAGGGGCAGAAGCACGATCTCGTCGCCGCGAAAGCCCACGACTTCGGCCTGCAGGCGGGCCGGGCGTTGCCCCGCGATCGCGCCGGGCAAGGGCTCGACATCGACGTAGACCAGCTCGCCGACGCGGACGGAGGGGACCGTGGCGCGGACGACCAGGCCGGTGACCTCTTGCACGCGGCCGGCGACGCGCAGCGGGTTCACTTGATCGAGAACCTGCAGGGCCGCCGCGATCTCGACCAGAATCGGTTCGCCTTCACCTTCGGCCATGCGGAAGTCCTTTCAGGCGCGAACGATCCCCGCCCCCCGCAGGGCGCGTTCGAGCGCATCGAGTTGCGTTTGCAGCCGCGCATCCAGCCGCCCCACCGCGGTCTCGACGATACAGCCGGACCGGCCCACGGTGGCGTCGGCCACGAGCTTTACGTCCGCTTGCACGCCCATCGCGGCCAGCCACTCGGACCGCGTTTGCTCGAGACAGGCGAGATCGTCGGGGTGAACCCGCAGCAACACGGACTCTCTGCCTGGCTTGGCCGCCTCCAGAGCTCGCACCGCGATCTCGCGCATGAGCTTGGGATCCACCGCGACGGCGTGGCCGACGATCTTCTCCGCCATCTTGCGCGCCAGCACGACCGCGGCATCCTTCGCCGACGCGCGCTCCCGATTGGCCTCCGCTCGCGCCACCGCGAGCATTCCCGCCACCTCCTCCGTGGCCGTCGTCGTGGCCGTGGCCGTCGTCGTGGCCGCGACCTTTTCCGATCCCGTCGCGCCTTTCACAATGCGGCCCATCGCCCAGTTCTTACCACCCGATGAGCGAGCGACCTAACGGGGCTGGCAGCCGCCCAGCGACCCGAAACGGCGAACCCGATCCTTCCGCCGTGAGCTCCGCCTTGAGCGAATTCAACCCGATGGCGAGCATGCGCTCGCGAGCCGGGCGCCTCTCGGAAGCAGCGGCCGCGCGCGCATGAACAGCGGCGGCCGCTCGCTCCGTTGGCGAAACCGTTGCCAGCGAAGCCGCCGCGATCTCTTGCGCCCAAGGTTCACCCACCGATGCCATAGCCCGCGCGCGCAAGGACGGCGCGGCGCCGGCCAGGGAGCGTCCCACCACGCGCGCCCCCACCCGCGTGACCTCCGACAGCAGATCCTCGAATTCCAGGTCGCACAGGCCCTGGGCGAGGGGTCCGGCCGGGCTCTCGCACAAAGGCGCCAGCCGGCCAAAGGCCAGGCGCGCGAGCTCTCGGGAAGTCTCCTCGGCAATGGCCCGATCCGCGGGCGGCGCCGGTCGAATCGCGGCCACCACCTCGGTACGTTCGCCCGCGAGTGCCTCCTCGATCCAGCTCGGGTGGAGGCGCGAGAGTCCGGCGGGCAAGGCACTCGCCGCCTCCGCCCGCCAGGCCGCGATGGTCCGCGCCCGCGCCGGTTCGTCCAGTGCGCGCAGGGTCCGCCAGGCTCGGGCGCAAGACTCGCACCGCTGCTCGTCGAGTGCCTGCAACGCCGCCTCGTCGGCGCCGAGAAGCTCCACGGCGAGCAGGATCCCTCGGACTTCTCCGTCGACGATGTCCGCGCGGCTCTCGCTGGCCATGGCCGCAGGGTAGCGCATTCTGCGGCGGATCACACGGCCACAGCCATGGCCCCCTTCGGCGACTTCGGGACCTGCACGCCCTCCGCCACGCCTCCCTTCGGGAGCTTCGGGACCTACCCCACCCCCGCCACCCCCGCTCGCTGCGCTCGCGCCCTCGCACGACCATGGCCACATCCTTGCCCGCCCGCCGGGGGGACCTCCTCCCAATATGAAGTAGGGCGCCTGACGCAACTTCGTGCTATGTGTCCCGCCCGTATGAGTAGTGCCGTCGCCCTTCCCAATGTAGATCCCGAATCCGTCCCCCGCCGCGGCGAGGTGCGCAATATCGCCATCATCGCGCATGTCGATCATGGCAAGACGACGCTCGTCGATGGCTTCCTGCGCCAGGCCGGCACCTTTCGCACCGGCGAGGTCATCGCCGATTGCGCCATGGACTCGAACGACCTCGAACGCGAGCGCGGCATCACCATCCTGGCCAAGTTCACCGCCATCACCTGGAAAGGCATCCGCGTGAACATCGTGGATACCCCCGGGCACGCCGACTTCGGCGGCGAGGTCGAGCGCGTGCTCAAGATGGTCGACTCGGTGCTGCTGCTGGTCGATGCCTTCGAGGGGCCGATGCCGCAGACGCGCTTCGTGACCCGCAAGGCCCTGGCGCTGGGCCTACGCCCCATTCTGGTGGTCAACAAGATCGACCGCGTGGGCTGCGACCCCGACGGCGCGGTCAACGACACCTTCGATCTCTTCTGCGCCCTCGGCGCCAACGAAGACCAGCTCGACTTCCCGGTCATCTACGCCTCGGGCCGCGAGGGATATGCCGTGCGCCACTTGACCGACGAGAAGAAGGATCTCGCTCCGCTGCTCGATCTCATCCTCGCTGCCGTTCCACCGCCCGCCGCCGACGTCGAGGGCCCGCTGGCCATGCACGTGGCCACCCTGGACTACGACGACTACCTCGGCTACGTGGCCATCGGCCGCATGCTCTCGGGCCGCGTCCGCCAGGGTGAACGCGTGCTGTGTATCCATCGCGACGGCAAGCGCGAGGAATTTCGGGTGGCCAAAATCCTCGGCTACCAGTCGCTCAAGCGCTTCGAGCTGCTCGAAGCCGTGGCGGGCGACATCTGCGCCATCACCGGCATGCAGGATCTGACCGTCGGTGAAACCATCACCGATATCGCGCGTCCCGTGGTTCTGCCGCTCCTCGAAATCGAGGAACCCACGGTGAAGATGCAGTTCATCTCCAACAACGGTCCGTTCTCGGGCAGGGAAGGCAAGTACGTGACCTCGCGCAACCTGCGCGAGCGCCTGTTCAAGGAGCTGAAGTCCAACGTCGCCTTGCGCGTAGTCGAAACCGACTCGCCCGACACCTTCGACGTGCTCGGCCGCGGCGAGCTGCACCTGTCGGTGCTCATCGAAACCATGCGCCGCGAGGGCTACGAGCTGATGGTTTCGCAACCGCAGGTCATCTTCAAGGACGGGCAAAGCGGCGAGAAACTGGAGCCGTACGAGGACGTGGTCATCGA
>JADGRD010000125.1 GCA_017881285.1 Pseudomonadota bacterium
GCCGCCTCTCAAAGCCATCCCTGACCTGCTTTTTGAAGATCTGTCAGCCGATGAGCGCGTGGCCCGCGCACAGGTTGAGCAATTCCTGGTTCAGACTCCCCAGCTTCCCACATTTTTATTGGTTGGCGGACCCCTGGGGGAAGAGACCCGCCGGAAATTGCGCCTGCTTAGCATCGAGCGCCCGCTTTACTTTATCGAGCTGAACGACGCCCCCAATCACCTTTCGCTTGCCCGCGAGGCGAAGCTCGTGCCCATGATCATGGACGTGGCCGCCTTCACCATCCAGAACGCTTTCGAGGCCAACTACCCGGTGGTGCCCGAGGAGGCGATCGCGGTCATCAACGTTGGCGCCACCCTGTCGAACATCAACATCATCGCGGGTGGCTCCAGCGCCTTCACGCGTGACGTGACCATCGGGGGTAATGCCTTCACCGAGGAGATCCAGAAGCGCCTCAATGTGAGCCAGGAGGAGGCCGAGGCCTGGAAGATCGGCTCGGCCGGGGAAGGGGCCAACGAGGTCGTTCCGCAGGAGGTCGAGGCGGTCATTGCCTCGGTCGCGGACGGTGTCGCCGGCAAGTTCCAGCGCTCGCTCGATTTCTACCTGGCGTCGAGCACGGACGCGACCATTTCCAAGATTTACTTGTGCGGCGGTTCGGCCAAGGTGCCGGCGCTGCAGCGGGCTTTGGAGTCGAAGGCGCGGACGGCGGTCGAGGTGATGGATCCCTTCCGCAAGGTCGCGGTCGATGCGCACCGGTTCGACGTGGCTTTCGTCCAGCAACACTCCCCGGAGGCGGCGGTGGCGGTGGGTCTTTCACTGCGCAGGCTAGGGGACAAACAGTGATACGCATCAACCTGCTCCCGACGCGCAGGGCGAAGCGGCAAGAGGCCGGCCAGCGCCAGTTCTTGCTCATGGGGCTAGCCATTCTGGCAACCATCGGCCTCGTCGTCTTCTTTCACCTGCAGGCCACAACGGAGCTGGAGAAGGCCCAGCACGACAACACCCTCATGCAGGCGGACGTCGCGAAGCTGAAGTCGGAGCTCGGCGACTACGACAAGGTCCGCGGACAGCGCGAGGAGTTGCTCAGGCAGCGCAAGACCATTCAGTCCCTGGAAACCGGCCGCACGGGCCCCGTCTACTTGCTGCGCGAGCTGTCGGAAATCTTGAGCCCGGGCAAGGGACCGACGTTCGATCGCGTGACCTACGAGGAGACCTTGCGCAAGGATCCCAACGCCGGTTTCAGCAACTGGGAAACCAAGCGTGCCTGGCTCGAGTCGTACACGGAGGATGCGATGAGAGTCAAGCTCCGAGGCTCCGCCAAATCGAACGAGGACGTGGCCGAGTTCTTGAAGCGCCTCAACTCCTCGGTGTTCTTCAAGGACGTCAACCTCGACGCCACCGCCCAGGCGGCCAAGGGCTCCGTGAAGTTCGTGAATTTCGGACTCTCAACCACGGTGATCTACTAGATGAACAACTTCCTGCAGAAGCTACTACGTCTCAAAACGCCGGTGAAGATCGCCGCCACGCTCGGCGTGATCGCGATCATCATTGGCGCGTACGGCGGCCTCTTCTATCTGGACATCGAGGACCAGATCAAAGGCGCCCGCGTCCGGAATGGGCAGCTCCAGACCGAGAAGAACAACTATGAAACACGCAAGCGCGAGTACCAAGCGTACCGCACCGAGCTCACGCAGCTGCAACAGGAGCAGCGCGACCTTCTGAAGGCATTGCCCAAGAAAGCCGAAATCCCCACCTTCCTCTCCAATCTGCAGGAGCAGGCCGAGCTTGCCGGGCTCGAAATCGTCTCCCTGTCCATCGATGCCGAGAATCCCATGGAACTCTACATCAGGATTCCCGTGCACATCGAGGTGCGCGGCACCTACCACCGCATCACGAAGTTCTTCAAGAGCCTGAGCGAACTGCCCCGCATCGTGAACGTCGAAAAACTCGCGCTGGGCATCGAAAGGGTCGAGACGGGGGGCTCGCCGCGCATGCGCGCAAAGTTCATGGCGGTCACTTTCCGCTATCGTGATTCAGGGGGGGGCGCGCCGGTGGAGGAAGGAACATGAAACGGCTGCTTGCGGCGGGATTCGCCGCTGCCTTAAGTGGTACGCTCTGGCTCGCGACCGCGCATGCGCGCGGAGACGAAGACGAAAAGCCGGGCAAGGGGGCCGCCACCAAGGGTCAGCCTGCCGCGGCCAAGCCAGAGGCCACGAGCGCGAAACCGGCCACCCCGGCGAAACCCGCGACGCCGGCCGCCTCCGCCGGGAGCGCGGAGGCTCTCGCGCAACGGCTGGCGGTGTTGCGGCGCAAGGTGTTGCGCGAGGAAGATTTCGCCGAAAACGACGAAACGAATCGCGATCCCTTCCGTTCCTATCTCGACACCTGGATCGATCGTCCCGTCCGGAACATTGCCCAACCGATCGCCGCGATCTTCTCCAAGTACGCCATGGAGGAATTGACCCTCATCGCGGTGATCAGCGGTGACGCCAATCCGCGTGCGATGTTCAGGGATCCCACGGGTCTGGGCCAGACCGTGAAGCGTGGCGACTACCTCTCGAAGTCGGGCGCGCGCATCACCAAGATCCTTTCCGATCGCGTCGTGCTGGAGCTGTCGGAAATAACCCCGGGCGGGACCACCAAGGCATTGGAGCGAGCCGTCCTCGTCAATCCGGAAGGAACAGATCAATGAGCCGTCAAAACGAACGACCCAAGTTCTTGGCCGCTATGTTGGGGGCCGCGACGATCGCGGTTTGGTCCATTCCTGCTGTCGCCGAAACGGTGCGCGTGCGCACCATTCGGGTCTCGGAAGCCGCGGGCGACACCGCCGTCGTCATTGCCGCCTCGGCGCGCCCCACCTTCACTACCTGGAAGCTGGAACAACCGGCCCGGGTGGTCGTCGAGCTGAGCGGCGCGCGTCTGGGCGACGTCAATGTTCCCATGGACGCCGGCACCTACGCCGTGGGTCTGGTCTCGGCCAGCGTCACCGAGGACGAGAGCGCGGGACCCCGCACCCGCATCGTGCTTACCCTGCGCCAGGCCGCGGACTACCGGGTCGAGGCCAAGGGCAACGACATCACTTTGCGGGTCGTGCCCCGCGTACGGCCCGAGGTGGCGGCCACCGGCGTCGCCGAGGCCAAGGCCGAGGCGAAAGCCGAGGCGAAGGTGCAGGCCGAAGGGCGAGCGCGCGCCGAGGCCCAGTCTCGCGCCGAGCAGCAGAGCAAGGTGGCCGCGCAAGCCAAGGCCGAGGCTGCGGCCAGCGCAGAGGCGCAACGCAAGACCGAAGCGAAGCTCCGCGACGAATCGCAGCAGCGGGCCGCCGCCGAAGCCAAGGCCGAGGAGCGCTCGCGCGCGGAAGCCGCGGCAAAGTTGGAAGCGGACCGGTTGCGCACCGAACTGGCCCAGGCCCAGCGCGAGACCGCCAAGGCCCGCGCCGACGCCACCGCCGAAGAGCGCTCGCGCGCGCAAGCCGCAACCCGGCTGGAAGCAGACCGATTGCGCACCGAACTGGCCCAGTCCCAGCGCGAAACCGCCAAGGCCCGCGCCGATGCCACCGCCGCCGCCCAGGAGAGCCAGCGTCAGAGGCTCGCGCTCGGGCAGGCCGAGGCGCGGGCCAAGCAGGCCCAGGCCGAGGCTGAGGGCGCGCGCCGGCGAGCCGAATCGGCGGAAGGCGAAACCGCGGCGGCACGGGGCCGCGAAGTGGAACGCGACAAGGCGCTCCGAGCCGCGGCGTTGGAGGTGGAAACCCGGCAGCGAGCCCTCGATCGCATCGCGCAGCAGCAGCGCGAGCAGCAAAGCCAGCTCGACCAGGCCGCGCGTCTGGTCAACGAACGCGAAGTCACGGTTCGCTCCTCGGAGGCGAAGCTCGCAGAGCTTGAGAAGGAAGCCCGCGCCGCCCGCGCCCGCCAGGAAAGCCTGTCCCGCGACGCCTCGGCCAAGAGCAAGGCCGACGCGGCCACCGCATTCGCCGCGGCGGACCGCCAGCGCGCGAATGCCGCCAAGGTCACCGAGCAGTCTCGCGTGGAGCTCGCCCGGGCGGTTTCCTCGCGCCAGCAGGAAGAGGGGCGCAAGGAGGACCAGATGCAGCTTCGCCGCGCCGAGGAAGCCAGGCTGGACGTGGCCGTCGCGTCGCGCAAGGCCGAGGAGCTGCGCCTCGCCGACGCGCAAGCCGAACGCGTCCGACTCGAGAAGGAGCGCGCCCAGATCGAGAGCGAGCGCGCGCGCTTGGAGAACGCGCGCCAGGCCTTGCTCGCTGAGCTCCAGCGAGCCAAGACCGTGGCGCCCCCCACGCCAGTGGCCAAACCCGCGCCCGTCAAGCAACCCGAGACCGCCCCGGCCGTCGTGGCCAGAAGCGCGGCCCCCGCCAAGGCGCCCGTCGTCGAGCGCAAGACCGCCGCCCCTGCCGTCGTGGCCAGAAGCGCGGCCCCTGCCAAGGCACCCGTCGACGAGCGCAAGACCGCCGCCCCCGCGAACACCTCCGAGCGGCCCCGGTCCATTACTTTGCGAGCGCCCAGCCAGGTCCGCGCCATCGACTTCGTAGACGAGCCCAGCCGCGCCTCGGTCATCATCGACGTCGACGAAAGCACCACGGTTTCGGTCGAGCGCATGGCTGGCCGCCGGCTGAGTCTGCGCCTTGAGCACAGCGAATTGCCGGAAAGCCTCGAACGCAACCTGGACGCCACCGAGTATCTGGGCCCGGTCAAGGTCATCAGTTCGTACCGTGATCGTGCCCTCCGGGGCACCGTGCGGGTCGACGTGGATTTGGCCGAAGACGTTCCGAATCGCGTGCGCCTGCAAGGCAATCGCATCTATTGGGACTTCCAGAAGTCGCAGGGCAAGGCCCCAAGCCTACCCGCAGTGCTGTTTGTGCCCGCGCGGAAGATCGCCGGTTTCGTCGCCACGGCGAAGGACGGCCTCTGGGTGGCCCAAGCTGCGCCGCCCTATCTCACCCCGCCCGGCCCTGCCCCTTCGGGCAGCCCCGGCGCAAGTCCGGCACCCGCGCCGAGCGCCGCCACGCCTGCCTCCGCCAGCGCTCAAGAGAGCCGTCAGGGTTCCTCCACGGGGTCGGGCAGCCGCACCACCCTCGGCAAGAAACGCTACGTGGGGCGGCGCATCGACCTCGATTTCAAGGGTGCGGACATCCACAACATCCTTCGCCTGCTGGCCGACGTCGGCCAAGTCAACGTCATCGTCGCGGATGATGTGAGGGGCGAGGTCACCATCAAGATGCGCGATGTGCCATGGGATCAGGCGCTGGACGTAGTTCTGCGTTCGAAGGGGCTGGGGTCGGTGCGCGAGGGCAACCTACTGCGCGTGGCGCCACTCCCCCTGCTGGAGAAGGAGCTGGAGGCGGAGATCGCCCGCCAGAAACAGGTCCAGGACGTCTTACCCATCGAAACACGCCTCATCGGCGTGTCCTACGCCGAGGCCTCGGGACTGCAGGACAAGGCCAAGGACCTCCTGACCCCCCGCGGGAAGATCTCGGTCGATGCGCGGACCAACACCCTCATCGTCTCGGACGTGGTCAAGAGCCTGCAACTCATCGAGGACCTGGTTCGCAACCTCGACACCCAGACTTCGCAGGTGGTTATCGAGGCGAGGATCGTGGAAGCGAACTCGAATTTCGCCCGGCAGATCGGCGTGCAATGGGGCGGAAGCGCCTTCGCGGACACGACCCACGGAAACCCGACCGGCTTGGTATTCCCCTACAACGTGGGAATTGGCGGTGGCGCGGACGACGGCCAGGCTCCCCTCGGCGGGCTCGTGCCCGCGCCGCGGTCCGGGACCGGAACCAGCGCCACCAGCCCAAACTTCCTGGTCAATATGCCGGCGGCGGCTGGCCTCGGCACCGGTTCCGCCATCGGCCTCACCATGGGCTCCGTCGCCGGCGCGTTCAACCTGAACCTGCGACTCTCGGCCTATGAGAGCACGGGCAGCGTTCGCATCCTGTCCTCGCCGCGTATCACCACCATGGACAACATCGAGGCGAACATCTCGCAAGGCGTGTCGATCCCGGTGTCCACGGTCAGTGCGATGGGCGCCCAGACGCAGTTCGTGGACGCCAAGTTGAGCCTGGCGGTCAAGCCGCACGTCACCAACGAAGGTACCATCGCACTCGTGGTGAGCGTGACGCGCAACGAGCCCGACTTCGTGAACACCGGCGCGCGCGGTGACCCGACGATCCAGAAGAAGGAAGCCAAGACCACCATGCTGGTCCGAGATGGCGACACGGCGGTCATCGGCGGTATTTACACGCGCAACACCGGTCTTAGCAGTGCCCGCGTGCCATTCTTCTCGGACATCCCAGTCCTCGGTTGGTTCTTCCGCAACAAGAAGGAAAACGACAATCGCTCCGAGTTCCTGGTCTTCATTACCCCGAGAATTGTCAATCGCGCTCGGACGCCCGGGCAGTAGAATTGGAGCAGGTGCCACCATGATGCAACACACTCTGAAGAAGTGGTTCGGTTGGGACGTAGCCATCTTCGTGATCGTGCTGGGCCTGGTGGCTTGCGGCCGGTTCCTCGCGACCGATGCCTTCCAAGCGTTGCAGATCGTGCAGGTGCAAGTTCTCACGGGAGCAGACTGCACCGTGCCCGGGACCCCGACCAGCTCTCATATAACCACGGGAACTCTTGACCTCGCTCTCCCCGATGGTTCCTTGCCGCCCTATCTTCTTCCCGTCGCGGTGGCCAACAATCTCGATGCGGTTGGCGGCACCAAGGCCGACGAGATGAACAACATCACGCTCACCCATTTCACCGTCGAGCTTTCGGCGCCAAACGTCGCATGGTCGAGCTCCTGTCCCGCGACCTTCGACACGCCAACCTTCACCTTCGTCCTGGCGCCCGGTGGGACGACGGGGGCCGATCTCCAGGCCATCACGCCTTCCCATTCGCGCTGCATCCTGCCCTACGTGCCCGCCGAGGGCCTCACGGTCACCGCGAAGATCTGGGCCAAAGGGCGCCACGGCGGAACCACGATCGAGAGCGCGCCGTTCCTCTTCCCGATCTACGTCTGCACCGGCTGCCTGCAACAGGGCTACACCGACCCGGCCCTGGTGGTGTATCGCTACCCAGCCGACTATCCGCTGTGCGCTTCGCTCACGGGGACCAACCCCTACACGGGCGATTCGTGCCTGCCGCCCGGCCAGGACGCGACCATCCTGTGCTGTGGCGTGACCACTTCGGTGGGTGGCGTGAGCCAGAACGTGGCGGTGTGTCCCGGCGTCTTCACCGGCACCACGTCGACCGCGACCTCGACCGACACCTCCACGACCCCCTAGGCTTCGGCCGCCTGGCTATTGACACGCCGGGAAGTGACCGACTAGAAGCGAAAGGAAAGCGATGTTCCGCGACAGTCTTCAGGGCATGGTTGATCGCCTGGCCGGAGGGATGGCGGGCATCCTCATGGGCTTGGACGGAATCGCGGTCGATGCCTACACCAAGCCTGGCGAGGAAGGCCTCGACATCCAGACCGTCGGCATGGAACTGGCGCATGCCGTGGGGCAAATGCGTAAGGCGGCCGCACAGCTCGAGGTGGGGCAGCTGCGCGAATTGACCGTGAAGGCCGACCAGCTGGTGGTCTTGGTCACCTTCATTACCGACGAGTACTTCGTCGCCTGCGCGGTCAAGCCGGAAGCCAGTTTCGGTAAGGCGCGCTACCTCATGCGCCTTCTGGCCCCGCAGATTCAGGCCGAGCTGTGAGCGGAGAGAAGCGCGCCCACACCCCGCGGGTGATCGTGGTCGTCCACGGCCCGAACCTGAACCTGCTCGGTACGCGCGAACCTGCCATCTACGGCAAGACCACGCTCTCTGAGATCGATGGGGATCTCGCGGCCCGCGGCGCCGAGCTTGGCCTCGCCATCGAGACCTTCCAATCCAATCACGAGGGCGCCCTCGTCGATCGCATCCAGCAGGCCCACGGCAAGGCCGCCGGCCTCATCATCAATGCGGGTGGCCTGACCCACACCAGCGTGGCCTTGCGCGACGCCCTCGCCGCCATCAAGGTTCCCACCATCGAAGTCCATCTGTCGAACCTCTATGCGCGGGAAGAATTCCGCCACCAGTCTCTCATGGCCCCGGTCTGCCTGGGGCAGATTGCCGGACTGGGCGCGATAGGCTACCTTCTGGCGCTCGAAGCTCTGGCCCGGGTCGTGCCAGGGAGTCCATCGTTTTCGGCCGGACCGCCGGCCTCCCCTGATTTACTCCACGTCAAGTCGCGTGCCGCGACTTCGTCCAAGAAAGGAGCCGCGAGAAAATGAGCAAACGCAAGACCCCCGCTGCCGCCGCCAAGAAGGTGTCCACGGCAAGCCGGCAGGAGTGTGCGTGTGGATGTCA
>JADGRD010000126.1 GCA_017881285.1 Pseudomonadota bacterium
CGCCGAGGCGGCCTATCAGTTGGGGCTTGCGTACGCAATCCTCGAGGACGACGAGGCGGCCTCGCGCTGGCTCGCCGCTTGTATCGAGGGCGAGGTCTCCGGAGCGGTCGCGGCGGCGGCGTGGCGGGCGCTGGCCGAGCTGCTGCTGCGGCGGGGGGACCCGGCAGGCGCGGTGCAGGCGCTCCTGGGCTGGGCGGGCGACGGCCGCGTTCCCGAGGATCAGGGCGAGAAGACGCGGCATCTGCTGGACGCGGCGGAGTTGAGCCGGCGCGATCTGCGCGCGCCGGAGGAAGCCTTGTCCTTGCTCGAAAGCGCGCTGGTCCTGTCCCCGGCCGACGCGGCCGTGCTGTCCGCGCTCGAACGGCTGAGCCAGCAGATACGCGTTGCCGACGCGGTGGTCAGCGTCTTGCGCCGGCACTTGGGTGAGCTGCGACCGGACCAGGGCAAGCTGGTGATGCGCGTACTCATCCGCGTGCTGGTGGAAGCCACCCGGCACTACGAGGACGCCCAGGAGGTATGCCGGGTGCTGCTCGGGCTGTTTCCCGACGACGAGGAAGCGGTCTTCTACCTCGCGCGCATGGCCTGGGAGGCCGGCGACCGGACGGCGGCGGCGGCAGGTTACCTGCGCCTAGTCGAGTCCGAGACCTTGCCTCGGGCCCAGCGGGCCGAGATCCGTCTGCGCCAGGCGCAGCTCGCGCGCAGCGAAGGGCGGCACCCGGAGGCCCGGCAGTGCCTCGAACAGGGGTTGGCCTGCGAGCCCGACGGCGCCGTCATCGAGGTGTTGGCCGAGGCGCTCCGCGAATTTGGCCAGGAGGCAAGGCTCGCCGAGCTCCTGGCCGCACGGGAATCGGCGATTGCGGACGAGATGGACCGGCTGCAGGCGCGGCGCCGCCTGGCCGCGCTGGCCGAGCGCAAGGGCGATCTCGCCGCCGCCGAGTCGCTCTATCGCGGCCTGCTCGAAGCCAATCCCGACGACATCGAGCTGCTCGATCGCATGGCCTCCCTGTGCAAGCGCCAGGGGCGTGGCGAGGATCTGCTGCACTGGCTGGGGAAACTCTGGGAGGCGGTGGAGCGCGAGGGTCTCTCGGACCAGGGGGCCATCGATGGCATGGCGGTGGGCATGGATCTCGCGGCGCTCCTGGCCCGCGATCCCGCGGGCCGGCCGCGCGCGGAGGCGATCCTGCGGCGGCTGCTCGACAAGGCGCCGGAATCCCCGGTGCTCCTCGAAACCCTCGACGCGCTTCTCATCGAGGGGGACGACTTCGAGGAAGCGGGCAAGATCTTCTCCCGGAGACTGGCCGTGGCGCCCGAGGGCCAGGCCGCGGCGCTGCTCATCGCGCGCGCCCGCCTGTGCGCGGGCCGTTCCGATGGTTTGCGGGCGGCCCTCGCCGTGCTGCAAACCCTGGAGCCCGAGGAGCTGGACGAGGAAGCCCTCAACCTGCGGGCGGAGATGGCCGAGAAGGTCGGGAACATTCGCGACGCGGCCCTGTGCATCGAGCGCCTGCGCGCCCGCGCCGGGGAAGAGGCCCGCGCCGGCCTGACCAGACGGCTGGCCGAGGTGCTTTCCCAGCCGGGGATGGGCACTGGCGAGACCATCGCTCTTCTCGAGAAGCTGCTCGTCGAGGTGCCCGACAACTTGTTCGTGGCCAAGGCCCTCTTCGAGGCCTATGGCCGCATCGAGGACGCGCCCGCGCGCGACCGGGCTTGGCAGGATCTGCTCGCCAAGGAGCCTGCGTTGCCGGATGTCTATCGTGCTCGCCTGCAGATGGCCCTGGCGGAAGCGGCGGAGCGGGAAGGCGATCTGCGGGCCGCCGAGGAGATGATCGACAAGGCCGTCACGCTTGACCGCTCACCGAAGGCGCGGGTCGAGCAGCTTGTGGCGCATGCGCGCCTGCTGATTGCGCGGGGCGAGAGCCAGCAGGCCGAGGCGGAAGTCGCGGAGGCCCTGACCCTTAACGCCGAGTCGCCTGGCGCCATCGCGCTGGTGGCCGACCTGGCCTACCGCGCGCAGGATTGGGAAAAGGCGCGTGCCACCTACGCCAAGCTGGCCGCGCTGCCCGGCGGGGCGGGCGTGGTGCCGCCCGCGACGCTGGCCTGCCGGCGGGCCGAGCTGGCCGAAATGTTCGGGGAACACGCCGAGGCCGAGGCCGCATACCGCCAGGTCGTGGCCATGGAGCCGCACAACGACAGCGCGCGCGAGGCGTTGGCCGGGTTCTCGCTCCTGCGCGGTGACCTGGCCGAGGCGGCGATGCATTTGCAGGACGTGGTGCGGATCCTGCCCAAGGAGTCCGTGGCCCGTCTCACGCAAGTCCGCCAGCGGCTGGGGCAGGTGTATCTCGGCCTCGGCGACCTTCTGGCCGCGCGCCAGAACCTGGAACTGACGCTGGCGAGCGAGCCGGACCGCGCTTCGACCCTGGAGCTGCTGACCACGACCTACTCGCGGCTCGGGCTGCACCGGGATGCCGCGACGATGTGCGAGCGCCTTTCGCGCGTGCTCGCCGATCCGCCCAAGAAGGCCGAGGCACTCTTCCGCAAGGGCGAGATCCTGCGCGTCTCCCTGGCCGATCCGGAAGGCGCCAGCGAGGCCTATCTGCGCGCCTCGGATCTCGACCCGAGCTACGCGCCTCCGCTCGCGCGCTTGGTTTCGTATTATTGGACGTGCGCGGATCTGGGCAAGCTCGCCGACGTGGGCGGGGATCTCGTGCAGGCATCGCCGGTGCCCAAGGTCGATCCGAACGACCTCGGCCTGCTCGTGACGGTGGCGGCGCTGCTCGCCCATCACGACGAGGCCTTGGCCAAACTGGCCCTGGAATCGTCGATGCTGGGCGCGCCCGTGCGCCCCGAGGTGGCGGCGGGCCGTCTGGGAGAATTGGTCGCCAGGGTGGCGCGCGGCTCGCTCGATGCCTTGGACGCGGTACTGGCGTTCGTGTTTTCCGCCATGCCGACGGACTTCGAAAGCGAGCTGGCCGAGGCGCTGGTGCGCGCGGTGGCGGACGATCCCGGCGACGCCGGTCAGGCCATGGTCCTGGCCCGCCTGTTCGAGCGCAAAGGCACGGTCGTGCTGGCGCGCTCGGCCTACAGCCTCGCGCATTTCCTGGATGGGGGTCTGGGGGCGGACCAGCGGCTGGCTCAGCTCGGCGACGCATCCGCGCCCAGGATGGCCGCCTTCGCGCCGGACGCCGCCGTGCACCCCCTGTGCCGCGGGCCCCTGCGCCGGGTTCTGCAGCACCTCGCGGCCGCGCTGGCCAGCGCAGGACCTTCGGCCTACGACGAGCCGGCGGCGCCGCTTGCTCCCGAGACCCTGGCGCTGTGCGAGAGCCTGCGTGTTCCCATGAACGCGCCGTCGGTTCCGCTCGTGGCCCAGGGGCACGGGGCCGACGTGACCTTCTCGGCGAGCCAACCCCTGTGCATCTTGATCGGGCGCCGCGCCGAGAGCCTGGCACCTTCCGATCTGCGCTTTCTCCTCGGGCGCGCTCTCGAGCAGGCACGTGCCGGTACACTGGCCGTGCTGCGCATGTCGGCCGACAACCTGCGTGGGATGTTGCGCGCGGTGCTGCGCGTGGCGGGCGCCGCGGGCACGCCCTTCGACCTCGCCGAGGAGTCCGCCGACGAGCCGACGGCCCTGTGGCTGTCGCGGCTGCGCAAGCCGGAAATCGCGGCGCTCATTCCGCTGGCGCGGATCAAGGGCGAGATTCTCGCGGACGCCGCGGCGGCCCTGGTCAATCCACCCGAGCTCGATGCGTACATTCGGGGCTGCCGCTTCACTGCGGATCGCGTGGGTCTCTTGCTGTGTGGGCGGCCGCTCACGGCCTTGCGCGCGCTGGGCGGACTGCTCAAGGAAGACGGCGCTGGCGGGGAAGCGCCGACCCTCACCCAGAAGCGGGAACAATTGCGCGCCTCGCCCGCCACGCGCGAATTGGTCGCCTTCATGGTTTCCGGCGAGTACGCAGCTCTGGTCGAGGGCGGGTAGCTCTGCGGCGGGGGCGGGGGAGCGGAACACCGGGGCCGACCGTCAGACACTTCACGCATTGCGCCATGTCAGCCTGATTGGCGGTGTTGGCTAGGGCACAGAACGCAACGCGTCGTGTAGAATAGCGCTTGCCCTCCAAGCAGCGCTATGCTTGAACAAAAAGCAGCGAAGCAGACATCTAACTGGAAGTGAGCAAAGGCTCGCGCGGGGGTGAGTTCAATGCGCGCATCAGAAGTTGTGGGTCTTGGCCTGGTAGCCAGTCTGACGGGGCTTTCCGTCTTGGCGGGGACTGCTTGCTCTCGGGGCGAGGTACAGTCCGCCACCGGTGGAAGCACAAGCACGAGCTCTGGCGGTGGTGGCGGCGCCTCTAGCCAGGGGGGCGCTGGTGGTTCCGGCTCCGGGGGCACGTACGGCGGGGTCACGATTGTCCCGCCCGACGCCGGCAGCTTTGGCGGCGCCGGCGGAAGCAGCTCGCCACCGCCGCCGACCTGGCCGCCGACTGGCTTCGTGAACGTCACCAACGTCACCTACGGTGCCTACGCGAGCGACCCGATCCCGCTTTCGTCGGCCGGCGGCGCCTCTGGGCAAGGGGGCAGCTCGGGCGGCAGTAGCGGATCCTCTCAGTGCGCCGGACTGTTCGGAGTGGTTCGCGACTTCAAGATGGGCAACCTAAGCGGCGGCCACCCGGATTTTCAGCTTCCCACGACTGGCCGCACCGCCGAGACAGGAATCGTGACCGATACCCTTGGCGACGACGGCAAGCCGGTTTACGCCAACCCACCCGCCGGGGGAACGACATCCACGCAGGCCAATTTTGACCAGTGGTATCGCGACGTGGACGGCGTGAACATTCCCTTCGTGGTCGGCCTGCACTTCGTCGCGAATCCGAGCGGTGGGAACGGTGTCGTTACCTTTGCCGCCTCGCTCGGGACCTCCACCGGAACCGGTCGTAACCGGGATGCGGGAGCGCCGGCAGTGGCTACCTCGTCGTATTTCCCGGCCGACGGGTTGGGGTGGAACGACACGGCTCGCGCCGACGATGGAAATGAGCACAACTTCGCCTTTACCACTGAAATTCACACGGCGTTCATCTACAACGGCGGTGAGAAATTCACCTTCCAGGGCGACGACGACGTTTGGGTGTACATCAACAAGAAACTGGCCATCGATCTCGGTGGAATCCACCAGCAGTTGCAAGCAACCGTGGATCTCGATGCCCAGGCATCGACGCTCGGAATCAGCAAGGGCAATACCTACGACTTGGCCGTCTTTAATGCGGAACGACATACGAGCCAATCCAATTTCCGCATCGACACGACGTTGGTCTTTATCGACTGCGGGCAGATTCCCATCACGATTTACTAGTTCCGCCGGGGAGGTATCGCGGGTGAGCCGCCCGGCGACAGACTTCGCGCCGAACGCGCTTCGTTTTGTCGACAGGAAAACGGGAAGCGGTCTAACATTGGGCAAGGGGCCGCCACCACAAAGTTGAGCCGCACGCGCTTCGCTTTGACGACCTGATAACGGGAGACTGTCTAACAAAGGGGAGCCGCCATGACGAAGTTGAACCGATTGAATCTGGTCGTGATTTTCGTGGCCAGCATGTTCACGGGCGCGGTTTCGTGCTTGCCGAATTCAGCGAACAGCGGCGCGAAGCCTGGTGGTGCGGGCGGCTCGGCGTCGGGCGGGAACTCCGGCGGGGGCAGCGGCGGCTCGTCCACGGGTGGGAAATCCGGCGGCATGGGCGGCTCGTCCACGGGTGGGAGCTCGGGCGGTTCCGGTGGGTCGTCGGTGGGCGGGAGCTCGGGCGGTTCGGGCGGCTCGTTCGCGGGAGGCAGCGGCGGCTCGTCCACGGGCGGGCGATCCGGTGGCACCAGCGGGACGTCCACGGGCGGGCGATCCGGTGGCGCCGGCGGGGCGTCCACGGGCGGGAGCTCGGGCGGTTCGGGCGGGTCGTCGGTGGGCGGGAGCTCCGGCGGCGCGGGTGGCCCGGGTGGCACCGGTGGCGGGCAGGGTGATGCCAGCCCCGATTCCGCCAAGGCGGATGTCGCGGGAGCCGATCGTCGTGCCAGCGCCGACCTTGCAGGTCGGGACACGGCCGCCGCCACGGACACGCTGCCCACGGACGACGCCGGTGCCTGCCCGGGCGGACTGACCGTGTGCGGAACTTCGTGCGTCGACACCACCACCACCACGAACTGTGGCGCCTGCGGTAGGACCTGCGGCACCGGGCAGACCTGCAACGCCGGCGTCTGCGTAGAAGGCGGCAGCGCGGGCAGCGCCGACGGCTGCACAAGCGATCCGGCGGTCAACCTGACCCTGAAACAGATCGCCGTCTACCAGTCGGTCAAGATCCCGGTGATGCAAGATGGTGCCGAGGTGGCCGCGGCTTCTCGCAAGGCGGCCGTGGTCCAGGGGCACGACACCATGTTCCGGGTCTTCGTGACCTTGGGCAGTGGCTGGACCGCGCGCCAGTTGTCGGCGCGCCTGAACTTGACGCCGGCGGGCGGACAGGCGGCGCAGTACTACTCGAAGAAGACCATCAGCGCGTCCTCCGTCGATAGTGATCTGACCACCAGCTTCCAGATCTTCGTGCCGGCAAGCGCGATGGCCGCTTCGCTGACCTACTCGGTCGAGCTCGTCGAGTGCACCACCCAATCGGGCACGGCCGGCGCAACCCGCTTCCCCACGAGCGGGGATATCGACCTGAGCGTGAAGTCCACGGGTGGGCTCAAGATCAAGGTCATTCCTCTCCAGGTCGGGACCTTCTTGCCCGACACCTCGGCGACCGCGCTGGCCGGATATCTCGACTACATGCGCGCGATGTATCCCATCAACGACGTCTCGATCAGCGTCGGCGATACGCTGACGACCACCTCGCCGGTCGACTGGAGCGGCATGCTGGATCAGCTTCGCGCCAAGCGGTCGACAGACAAGCCCACCGCCGACGTTTACTACTTCGGCCTGGTCAAGCCGGCCGATACCCTGCGCACCTACTGCCAGTCGAGTTGCACGACCGGGATCGGCTACGTGGTGTCGAGCGCTACGGGAACGTCGGCCGGCTCGAGTCGCGCCGCCGTGGGCATTGGTTTCGCAGACAGCTCCTCGCGCGAAACCATGGCCCATGAAATCGGCCACAATCATGGTCGCGAGCACGCGCCGTGTTCCGTCTCGGGAACGACCGACGCGAACTACCCGTACGCCGGCGGGCTCATCGGCAGCTGGGGCTACGACGCGCGAACGCAGAAGCTGTTCGACCCGGCCAAGATCAGCGACATCATGGGTTACTGCAACAACAAGTGGATCAGCGACTATACCTACAGCGCCCTCACGACGCGCGTGGCGGCGGTCAACGGCGTGTCGATGGTCTACACCCCCGACTACGCGCTCTCCCGTTGGCGGATTCTGCTCATCGACGATCGCGGTCCACGCTGGGGCATCCCCATCACCGACGAGGTGCCCGCCGAGGGCGATGTGGAGTCGGCGATCATCTACGACAGTGCGGGTGTGGCCCTGACCAGCATCGCGGTTTACCGGACGAGGATTGCGGACATCGACGGGAGCATGCTGATGGTGCCCGAACCGCAGCCCGGCTGGTACGCGGTGGCCGTGTCGGGCGCGCCACCACTGGCTTTCGCGCCGGCACCGTAGGCTTCGGCCGCGGTCCGCACGCGCTCGCAGCGATCCGGCCAGGGTTGGCCAGGGTCATTTTCCACAGGGGCAGTGCTAGGACTGTTGTTGTGATCGACGCGGTTTGCAGGTGGCTTGTTGACCTCGTTGATGGAATAAAACGCTTCTACTGCTGTCATGGGTCACCCTCCTATCGAAACTTGGGAACTCTGAGGTGCTGCCCATGAGGGAAGGTGAACGTCATATCACAGATTTCGCCCAGACCACTCACTGTTCGGAGTTCGTAACAAGATCAAAAGTAGTAACTAGACAAGAGAGAAATCAGTGGAATGCTATGGGCAAGGAGCAGAAGTCATGGAGTCGAAGTCTGGTAATGATCCGGAAGCCTACGTTCTTCCCCGCATCAGAAAGCTAACCGCAGAGGAGGTAAGAAAGTTCCACGGCGCGCCGCTGGCGGCCTGGTTGGCGACGGTCGCGCTGGTGCTGATCGTGATCGGCGTGGCGCTCTCGCTGGCCGCATGGCGGGATCACAAGAAAAAGACTGAAGTCGTCGGGGCACAGATCACGGCGTTAAGTACGCTCGGGAATGTGCTGGAACCAGATTCCTGAAATCAGCATGACCCAAGGGACAAATTACTATCACAATTTCCCTGCCGGGGCGCAGGACGCTCGTGCCATTCTCGGGAAGGCGAACGAGATTC
>JADGRD010000127.1 GCA_017881285.1 Pseudomonadota bacterium
GGCACTTGCACGCCGACCTACTCGATGGCCGGGGCGGTCTTCCGCTGCCAGCTAGTGGCCGACTGCGGCGATCGCCCCTGCGCCTAGTGCTGTATTGTAGGATGGGGATCGCTCCACAGGCGCGGCAGACACAGAGTTGAGCAGCCTGGTTGCCAGGGTTCGTAGCCACGAGATTGTCGCCGATTCTCCGATTCGCGTGGGGATCCCGGCAAACTACCCTCGGTTGGGGATTCCCGGGTTGGGGATTCCCGGCAAACTACCCTCGGTTGGGGATTCCGGCGAACTACCCTCGGTTGGGGATTCCCGGCGCGTCGGTCCTCAGCAGGCGAACTACCCTCGGTTGGGGATTCCGGATTCCCGGTTGGGGATTCGGTGGTGCCGGCGCGTCGGTCCTCAGCAGGGGGTGTCCCCTGGGCAATACATCTCCAAGAACACGTTGCCCAGGTACTCCGAGCAAGAAACATAGTTGTTGGTGCCCCCGGGGCGAGCTTTGAGGCAGGCACAGTTCGGTTCGCTGGCGCACTCCGGCGGAAAGGGGACGCAAGAATACCTCTCCCGAACCGGGGGGGGACCAACGCCGCCGGTGCCACCTCCCCAGTAGCGGCGGCTGCAATACTCTTCTCCCTGAACGCACGACAGCGAACCAAAACCGCAGGGAAAAGTTCCGCCGTCGACGCCACCCGCGCCTCCCGTTCCAGCCCCCCCAGACCCGCTGCCGCCAGCTCCGCCCGAGCCGACTCCACCCGATCCGCCCTGCCCACCCCCTCCGGCTCCAGCTCCCCCCGAACCGTTCCCGCCGGCTCCTGCTCCTCCGATTCCAGCCCCCCCAGGCCCGCTGCCGCCAGCTCCGCCCGAGCCGACTCCACCCGATCCGCCCTGCCCCCTCCCTCCGGCTCCCACTCCCCCCGAACCGTTCCCGCCGACCCCCGCTCCTCCGATTCCGGAGCCGCCCGCACCACCGGCCTCGGGGCTCGCGCCGTCCTGGCCGCTGTCGGCGCCTTTCGCATCCGGGACATTCATCACACCGTCGGGGGTGCTATCAGTACTGCCAGGAGCATCTGTCGCATGGCTGACATCGGCAATCGGCGCAAGGTCGGCCTGGCCAACATCCGAGGCCGCATCTCGGGACGTACCCTTGGAACTGCACGCCCACGCCAGGAGCGCCAATAGCACAGCCGAACCAAGACGGACGGGAGGGGCGAACGGCCTCATAGTTTTCTTCTGCACCGATAGTACGCCAATCGCGGCACCGATGCAGGCTTGCCAGGGTGCGAGCATTGTCGCCGGTCACACTCAGCCGTTGGTCTGACCACTCGGGGCTGGGCGGGTCAGCGTAGCCGACCTCGGCAAGGTCGGACGTGCCCGAAAGCTCGGCTTGCGGCGGTGGGCGCGCGGCGGTGCGGCGCGGGGCTTCGCTGGGAATTCCGAGGCGGTCCAGAATCTTGCGTATGGCGTCTGGCTTTGAGCTCGTCAAGCACGAAGGCGGGCAGTTCGCCGCCTCCTGATTCCAGATTTGCCAGGAACGTCGCCCCATGCTCCTGTATCGTTCGATAAAGCAAAGTCGTTTCGGGACAATGGCGCGCGTACGCGCCTGCACCGACGGGCGCGTGGGTGTGAGAGCTTGCTGTGCGCCCTCTTCCCATCGCCGCGTCGCATCTCAGGTTGTCCGATAACCGATCTCAACTAGCGCCCCCGATAGGCCGGTGTAGCAATAGGGATGTCCAGCCCAGCGAATCCTCTGTAAGATCACCGAGCATGTCGGTCCCGCGTTTTCTCCTCGCCTCCCTGGGTGTGGCGGTGCTCACGGTCCCCGCCGCACAGGCCCAGCCCGCCGCTTCGGGGGCGCAACGGGTCGCCATCGCGCGTCTGGCCTTCGAGGGCAAGATCCCCGAGGGTTTGCAGGACCTCTTCGCGCAGCGCCTGGTGCAGGGGTTGTCGGCGGCCCGCTTCGAGGTCCTGCGCGGCAGCGACGTGCAGCAACGGCTGGCGGGGGGCAACGCCGCCCTCGCCACCTGTCAGAACGCTACCTGCTACCCGGCCATGGCGAGCGCGCTCGACACGAGCTACCTCATCACTGCGGCCGTCGCCGAGAGCAACAAGACTTACACCATCGTCATGGAGATTATCAACGGCCGCACCGGCTTCGTCCTGGCCAGCAATCGCGAGCGTTGCGAGACCTGCGGCGCCGAGGAAGCGGGAGAGAAGATGGGCCTCGCCGCCTCGGCTTTGCGCGAACGCCTGGAAGCCGTGTCGCGCGCCCCCGCCCATGTTCTCGTCCGCTCGCGCCCGGCCGGCGCCAGCGTGCTCATGGATGGCAGCAAGTCGGGCGTGACCCCGCTCGACGCCGAGTTGCCGGGGGGCACGCATCACGTTCAGCTCTTCCTGTCGGGCCACGACACGCTGGCGCGCTCGTTCACCGTGGTGAGCGGTGTCGACGAGGCTCTGGACCTCGATCTGGTGGCCGTCCCGTCCACCTTCCCCTACCGCACCGTCGGCTGGAGCGCCCTGGCCGGAGGCGCGGCGCTGCTCGTCGCCGGCATCGTGACCATGACTCTCGACAACAAAGAGATCGGCTGCTCCGCCAGCGACAAGGACGTCCACAACCACTGCCCCTGGGTGCGCTCGACCAAGTGGTGGGGTGCGGCCATGCTGGGGGTCGGCGCGGCGGCGGCGACCACGGGCGGGTTCTTCCTCTACCTGGCCCCGCGCACGGGCACCATCCCCGCCAGCGCGATGGCCGGCGTCTCGCGAAGGTTTTGACAACCCCGGATCCGGCAGCCGGATCCGGATCCGGTTCCGGCCTCCGCAAGCTTGCCTCGTCTACTCGCCTAGACGAGCCTTCACCCGACCGAGGCGCGCCTTGACGCCTTCGTCGTTCGGCGTGATGGCCAGCGCGCGCCGATAGGCGGCCTGTGCCTCGTCGTAGCGCAGCAGCTTGAAGTAGGCATCGCCCACCACGACGTGGTGCTTGGCCACCTTGGGTTGCAGTCGCGCGGCTCGCCGCCCGTAGTCCAGGGCCTCCGTGTAACGCGCGTTTTCGAAGGCGACCTCGGCGAGGCCAGCCACGGCGTCCGGGTTGCTGGCATCGGCGCGTACCGCGCGATCGAAGGCGGGTCGTGCGCGCACCAGGTCGCCCCGGGCCAGCGCGCTCGCGCCTTCCGCGGCGGCCTTGGCCGAGGCCGCGTGATCCCTTGGCGCCGCTTCCTCCTTCTCGTAGGCGGAGGTCTCGGACGCGGGCGTCGACTTCTTCTTCCCCGCAGCGGGCAATGGCTCGGGCGCAGGAGCCGCAACCGCCGCGGGCTTCTCTTCTTCCTTGCCATTCGCGCGATCGGCCGACACCGCATCCTTGGGATCGAGCTCGGTCACGAGCTCGAAGTAGGGCCGGGCCGGATCACGCTTTCCCGCATCCCACAGCCCCACCGCACGCTGGCGAAACTGGTCGGCCAGCCGCGCCGCATAGTGACCGTCGGCATCATGTTCGCGCAAGTGGGTGAGCGCGGCGCGGGCCCCAGAGAAGCGGCCGGCGGCAGCGGCCGAAAATACGTCTGCGGCCGCCCGCGCGCCTTCGTCGGCTGGCCGGCGGGTTCCCGCCGTGCCCGTGCCCGCCGTCTCGGTTTCCCGCTCGCCCGCCGCGCGTGCTCCCGCCGCCAGGCCAAGCTTGCCGCGCAGGTCGGCGTCGCCGGGCAAAAAGCGCAGGGCCTGGCCGAAGCGAACCGCAGCCAGGTCGCTCAGCTTGGCCTCCAACAGCGCGTTGCCGAGACTGCGAAACTGGTTGCCGTAAAGCTGGCGCAAGTGCGCGGCCCCACCCGACCGCGCGCCGACCTTCTTCGCCTCGGACTCGGCCCTTTCGATGTAGTAGAGGGCCGAATCGGCCTCCGGCTCGAGGAAGCGCTCCGCCGCCGCCGCCGCGCCGGCCTTGCTGAGCCACGGCGCCACATTGTCCGCCTCGTCGGTCTTCGTGACCTCGACGTAGACCGGCGTATACGTGACGATTTCCTTCGGCCGGCGCAGACCGAAATAGAGCGCCAGGCCGAGGCCGACCAGCGCCACCAGCCCGGACGCCAGGGCGATGCGCCGCAGGCGCCGCGAGCGCGGCGACGGCATGCGCTCGGCGAGCTTCTTCTGCCACTCCTCGTCCACCTCGGGCAGCGCCAGGTCGTCCCATTCGGTCTGCACGCGGGCCGCGATCTGCGCCTCGCAGAGCATGGCCTCGACCACCGCCATGCTCTGCGGCCGCTCCGCCGGATTTTTCTCGAGCATCTGCAAGACCACGGTCTCGACCTCGGCCGGGATGGCAAGCTCGGGCGCGCGCTGGCGCAGCGGCTGCGCCTTGTCCGTGACGTGCTTGGTGAGGGTGGTCATCAGATCCTCGTCCCAGAACGGACAGGATCCGGTCAGCATCTCGTAGGCCATGGCGCCCAGCGAGTAGATGTCGCTGCGATGGTCGTAGCCCTTGCCGCGAATGCGCTCGGGCGCCAGGTAGTCGGGCGTGCCGATGACGCGCTCCTCGGGCGAGGCGCCTGCCGCCGGCGTTTCCGCGCTGATGAGGCCGGCAATGCCGAAATCGACCACCTTCACCATGCCGCCGCGACGGCCGCTGGTCGTGAGCATGATGTTGTCGGGCTTGACGTCGAGATGAATGATGCCCTTGTCGTGGGCCGCGCCCAGGGCCTTGCAGGTCATGCGCAAGATCGAAAGCACGCGCTCGACGGCCAGGTTTTTGTCCACCTCGATCACCTGGCGCAGTGACGGACCGTCGATGTACTCCATCACATAGAAGACCTGCCCGTCGGGAAGCTCGCCGAAGTCGGTCACGTCGCAGATGAAGGGACTGCCGATCTTCGAGGCCGCGCGCGCCTCCTTGCGGAACTGCTCGATCGCCTTGGGATCGCGAGCGCTGGCCGCGAGCAGGGTCTTGAGCGCCACGCGCTTTTCGAGGTCCACGTGCTCCGCCAGGTACACCGCCCCCATGGCCCCGACGCCCACCCTCGTGACGATGCGATAGCGCGTTCCCGGGATGATCTCACCGGGCGGCAGGGCGATCTGGGCGCTGCCAGTGGGGTGGCGGGTTCGCAGGGTGGCGGAGCGATTTCGGTCTGAGGAAGTTCTTTCCACGTCGGGATTCCGATTCCGGCGGTCGCGAGGAAGTCATGGTATCACGTCACGCGTGGGGACCTACGGCTTTGCCCGGCGGGACTCATCACGGAAGATGGAAAGAACCCTGCCAGGGTTCTTTCGTAGGATAAACCAACGGACCTGTGGCATTTTCCTGCGTATGCCTGCCCCGACCAGCCCCCGCAAGAAGTCACTCATGCCATCAGGCGAGCTGCGCCGCCGCCTGCGTGCCGCCGGTCACACCCTCGACCCCGTGGTTCAGGTCGGCAAGTTGGGGGCGACCGACGGTATCTTCAAGCAGGTTGCCGGGGCGCTCCTCGATCACGAGCTCATCAAGGTGAAGCTGGGAACCGAGTGCCCGGAAACCCGCTTCGAGTTGGCCGAAGGCTTCGCGGCCATGCCGGACGTGAAGGTGGCGCAGATCCTAGGACGCACCATCCTGCTCTACCAACGCCACCCCAAGAAGCCCAGGTTCGAGAAGGCGGCCAAGACCGTCGAGAAATCGCCCAGACCGGCTGCTAGACTCCCCCGCAAACCATGAAACTCGCCGCCAACCTCCACGACCGCGTGCTCGCCGCCGCCGAGGCCTTGGGCCAGCAATTCGACACCGAGGGGGCCGACGTCGCGGTCATCCTAGGTTCGGGCCTGGCCAGCGCAGCCGATCGTCTGGCCGACGCCCATTCGATCCCCTATGCCGCCCTGCCCGCTTTCCCCGAACCCACGGTGGCCGGTCACCCCGGGCGTTTGCTGTCCGGCCGCTGGGGCGACAAGCAGGTCCTCATCTTCTGCGGCCGCGTGCACACCTACGAGGGCTATCCGGCTTCCGAGATCGCGTTCCCCGTGCGCGTCGCCGCCACCCTGGGCGTGCAGACCTTGATCGTCACCAACGTGGCCGGCGGCCTCGATCCGTCCTACGCGGTCGGCGAGATCGTCGCTCTCCGCGACCACATCAACCTGACCGGGAGCTCGCCGCTCGTCGGCCCCAACGACGAACGTCTGGGGCCGCGCTTCGTCGACATGAGCGAGCCGTACGCGCCCGCCCTGCGCCAGCTTGCCGCGTCCGTGGCCAAGCAGCGCTTCGGCGCTCCGCTACGCGAGGGCGTCTACGTTTCCATGCCCGGCCCCTCCTACGAGACCAAAGCCGAGGTCCACATGCTGCGCATGCTGGGCGCGGATCTCGTCGGTATGTCCACCGTCCACGAGGTCATCGCGGCCCGCCACTCCGGACTCGCGGTGCTGGGACTTTCGATGGTGGCAAACCCGGCGCCGGGCGTCCAGGATGCGCCGCTTCGGCACGAGGATGTGACCGCTGCCGCGACGGCCGGAGCGGCGCGCATGGGCGAATTGCTTGAATCCATCGTAACGCGCCTGCCCCTGCCGGCATCTACCTAAACACCAACCAACCTGGAGACCTCGTGGAACACAAGCTGCCTGAACTGCCCTACGCGAAGAACGCCCTGGCCCCGCACATCTCGGCCGAAACCCTCGAGTACCATTACGGCAAGCACCATGCGACCTACGTCGCCAACCTGAACAAGCTGATCGCCGGCACCGAGTTCGCCGAGCTGCCCCTGGAAGCCATCGTCAAGAAGGCCTCGGGCGGCATCTTCAACAACGCCGCGCAGGTGTGGAACCACAGCTTCTACTGGAACTGCCTGTCCCCCAAGGGCGGCGGTGAACCCTCCGGCGCGCTGGCCGACGCCATCGCGAAGAACTTCGGCTCGTTCGCCACGTTCAAGGAGAAGCTGACCCAGGCGGCCATCACCCAGTTTGGTTCGGGCTGGGCCTGGCTGGTCAAGAACGCCGATGGCTCGCTCGGCATCGAGCAGACCCCCAACGCCGGCACGCCGCTTCGAGACGGCAAGCAGCCCCTGCTCACCGTCGACGTGTGGGAACACGCCTACTACATCGACTATCGCAACGCCCGGCCGGCCTACCTCGAAGCGTTCTGGAAGCTGGTCAACTGGGGGTTTGCCAGCCAGAACCTGAAGTAGCTACTCGCTAAACCCACCGTCGCGCGCGACACAGGCGCCGCTCGCGGACTTGAGCACCCCCGCGGCGCCGCGCTCGCAATCGTTGGCGTAGGTCTTGCCGTCGCAGCCGCAGACCGGCGAATAGATGGCCGGGCACGCGATGCCTGGGCCGGTGGCGACGCACGTCCCGCTAGCGTCGGCGATCTGCCCGCAGCGTGAGTTGAGGTCGCAGAACTGTCCGGTGCCGCAAGATGTGCCGGCGAAACCGCCGCAGGTGTTGCTCCCGCCCCCGTCGATCCCGGTCGCCCCGCCACTGCCCACCATGCCACCGGCGCCCGTCCGCCCACCCGAGCCCGGCGCGCCACCGTCGACGTAGTTGCCGCCTGTACTGACAGGGCCGGTCCTACCGCCGGTGCCAGAGCTGCCTCCAGTGCCACTCCGACCACCGGTAGCAGGGCTGCCCCCCGTGCCCGTGCGGCCACCGGTGCCAGGGCTGCCGCCGCTGCCGGTGCCGCCGCCAGTACCGACCCGCCCACCCGTCCCCGGGCTCCCGCCCGAACTGGGTTGTCCCGCGCCGCCACCGGCGCCCAGACCGGCGTCCGTCACCGAGCCCCCCGCCCCGCCTTGCGCGCCACCGCTGCCCGGCGCGGCGTCGGCCTTCATTCCTCCCGCGCCGCCCGTTCCGGCGATCCCGCCCGAGCCAGTCGCGCCGCCGCTCCCCGTCCCCATGGCCGATTCGCTGGCGCAGCCGGCGAACCAGGCGATGAACATGCCCCCGGCGAGGAAGATCGACAGTGCCCCGACACGCTTACCTGGCTTCATGGCTGGCCTCCTTGACGATGCGAACTAGCACCCCAAATAGTGCCAGGCCAGTGGGGAATCCGTGAGAAAAAACCCGCGGCCCCGCGCTCAATCGGGCCCGCGCTGTGACCCAGATCCTACTTGGCCGGGAGCCGGGTGAAATCCGCCAGGTTGCCCGTCATCATCAGCAGGGAGAGCGCGGTCCACGACTTCTGGTAGTAGATCGTCCCCGCCGTCAGATTGAGGGTGGCCACGGCGGCGTAGGCCTGGTCGAGGAACGACTGGTACTTGCTATCGCTCATGGCGCCCACGCCGGCCGGCCCCACGAACGAAGCCGCCTGCAAGCCGCCCACCGCCTTGTCGGGATGGGGTGTGCCGTCGAGGTCATAGCCGTCGACGATCTT
>JADGRD010000128.1 GCA_017881285.1 Pseudomonadota bacterium
CGCTGGCTCCGCTGCCACCAACGGGCAGGACCCCGCCCGAGCCCGATGAGCCTCCCGACCCATTTGCGGTGGATCCGCCCGTGCCGGACGAACATCCGAAGAACAGGCCGACGGCAAAGAGGGAGTACGCTCGTGGTCGTGTTCTCATCGATGGGTCTGCTTTCTTCTCGTCTCTCAACGTAGAGAGAGTGTTAATGGAGCTTTCCGTGCTGCGCGGTTCCACATGGCGAGCGGAGCGCTACTGCAACTTGAGCTTCTCGCCGTCGTCCCGAAAGATGACCTGACCGTTCTTGCTCGACTGCAAGACGAGCACGGCGTTCGAACCGCTGGCGGGTGTGGTGACCGAAATCGAGGTGGTCGTCCGCGAGCCCAAGGGGATATCGAGCTTGGTGGTCCCCTGGTCGGCGATGGTCCCGTCGGCGGTCTCCGCGTGCATCTCCCACGCAACATCGACCGAGGTGCCGGAGAATGTGTCGTTGAACACCACGAGTTTGCGCGTCAGCTTCGTCCCCTTCGCCACCGCCTCGATGGAGACGGGCCAATCCCCTGACGAGTTCGACGATTTGTTGGCCTCCCAGTAGGCGATGTCCGCGACCGCCACCGGGTTGAAGCCGCGCTGGATACGCGTGATGATCGGGCTCGACCACGGATCGGGAAGGTTGTCTTCACCAAAGAGCGGCTTGCCACCCTGCTCGATGGTCATCATGGTCGTCTTGACGCCGGGGACGAAGCTGCACCATCCCGATAGGAGCGTGTAGGGCCGGATGTCCGAAGCATCCTTCTGGCGCAAGGCCATGGTCGACGTTCCAAACCACGTCAATCCTTGGCGAGAATTGTCCCTCGACCAGATGAACTCGCCCACCCCGAACGGACGTGACGTGGTGACCGCCACTTTGTCGGTGAAGGCGCCGAAGCCGTTCGTATAGTGTTCGAGCGAGGTGAAATTGCTGGCCTTCGGGTATCCGTTCGGATTTGCGTTGATGCTGCTGTCGGCGCTGATGGGTCGGGTGTCGTCGGCGGCCATCGCGCCGTCGTAGAGCTTCTGCTGGAAGGCGGTCGAGTTGGTGTCGTCCCCCTCGGGCTCATTGCATGTGCTCCAGCGAATGATCGACGGATGGTTGCGATCGCGCCGAATCAGCGCGTCCAGGTGCGCGACCATGTTGTCGACGCCGGCCGAGAAGTCCTGATCGTTGTTGCTGCCGCGGATGGCCGTCTCGTCGATGATCATGAAGCCCATCTCGTCCGCCACATCGATCATGTACGGCGGCGCGGGCGTTTGATGGATACGATTGACGTTGTAGTTGAGGCGCTGGTAGTTGTCGACGGCCTGCGGCCAGCCCGGATTATTTCCAGACGGGGGCAAGAAGCCGGGGAGCAGATCGAAGGAGTCGGAGGTGCCCTTGCCGAAGTTGATGCTGTCGTAGTTGGCGCCTTGAATGTTGTCGCCGCGGAAGTTCACGCGAATGCCATTCAGCTCGTAGTACGCGCCGTTCTGCTTGATCTGGCGGAAGCCGAAGCGGAACGGGAGGCTGTGCGCGGCCTCGGCCCCGCCCCCCGTCGCATCGGGCGTGACCGTCACCCGTGCCACGTGCAACTTGCTCCGGTACCCCTTCGTGTACGGCACGTTCGGCCACCAATACGACGACGCGCCCAGGCCCCACGTCACCGGACCGACTGTGACCTTCACCGTCTTGCCGGGCGCGAGCGCCGACACCGGCGTCGCCGACAGCTTGGGATACGTGACGGCATCGCAGTTCCAGCTCGACAAGGCGACATCGACGCTTCCGCTCGCCGCCGCCGTACCGCCGTTCTTCACCCATACGTCGACGCTGATCTTGTCTCCCGCCACGTCCGTGCGCACGAAGGCGTCCAGCACGTGCAGCGCGGGGACCGCGCGCAAGACCGCGGACCGGAAGATCCCCTGCGTGACGTTCCCCGACCATCCGGCGGCGTCGGGGACCAACTTCTTGCCCCCCGCCGCTTTGAGCGCATCGCGGCCTTTGACGTCGATGGTGAGCTTGTGGCTTGCCCCCGGCTTCACCGCGGCCGTCATGTCGAACAACGACGGCGTGAACGACGTCGTGTTGGTTCCGACGGCCGTGCCGTCCACGGTCAGCGTCGCCTGATGGTTCACGGCTCCCAGCTCGAGGTACGTCGCTTGCGGCCGCCCGAGGTTGGGGACCGTCACCGTTCGCTCGTAGCGGGCCGAGCTGGTCTTGAATCCCTGCGCGAGCCAACCACCACCCGGGACTTCGATGGTCGTCGCCGCCGCCCCGGAGGGTGTGAACGTCCAGGTTCCCGCCACCGACGTGATCGTCTGGCCGGCCGCCTCGACCGTGCAGGTGCCCGTGCCGCCGTCGGGGCTACGTCCGTCCCCCGCGGATGCATCGGCGGTGCTGCCACCGGCGCCCGCCGCGCCCCCGTCAGAATTTCCACCACCCGTTCCGGTGCGTCCGCCTGTGCCTGACTGTCCACCAGAGGTGGTGGTGTTCCCGCCAGCGTTGGAGCCAGCCGCGCCGCCGCGTCCGGTTCCACCTGTTCCGGCAGAGCCCGACTGTCCACCAGAGGTGGTGGTGTTCCCGCCAGCGTTGGCGCCTCCCGCGCCGCCGCGTCCGGTTCCACCTGTTCCGGCAGAGCCCGACTGTCCACCGGCGCCAGCTCCGCCCGCAGCGGCGCCACCCTTGGCCGTCGCGCCGCCCTGTCCCGCATTCGAGCCACCGCCGCCGCCCCCGGGTGTCGAGGACGAGCAAGAGGTGGCCAGAAAGGCAAGAGCGGTGAATGCGACCTTGCCAAAGAAACGACTCTGCGTCATGGGACTCTCCTGGTCTCGATGGTCGCCCCCGGTTCCCCGAGAAGATAGTCTGCCCCGAGAAGTGGCTAGGGATTTCGGCATTGGTGAGATCCTCTCCGGTAGAACTGTTGGGGATCTATGCGCGAAGGTGGCACAAGTGATCACCGGCCGAACCTTTTTGTCCGCGATAGGCCCCGACTGGCACGACCGTCATTTTCCTGTCGCCTGTCGCTTTCGTGATCAGAAGAGGGTCCGAGGCGCATAGTAAGACTTCGGTTTGCGGAGAAAGCGAATGGCCGACAGCCAGGCGATGCCAAAATCCGAGGACCCGATCAGGAGGTCGGCCGCCGATGCAGATCGCCTCGCCCGCATGTTCCACGCCTACCACGAGGTCGTCTGGCGGATGTTGCGGCGGCGGGGTATGAGCCCGGACACCGCCGGTGAAGTCACGCAGGAAACTTTCCTGATCGCTGCCGAACGCTTGTCCGACATTCATCCACGGGCCGAAAGAGCCTTTCTGATCTCGACCGCATTGCGAGCGGCCCATACTTTGGGGCGCAAGACCATCCGCTGGCAGCTCGATGAGAACATGCACCTGCGCGGCTCAGGGGCGCGAGACATCGGCGACAGGCGCTCCGACATCGATCTTTGTGACTTGGTGCTTTCCAAGATCGACCCGGAGCTGGCGCAGGTCTTCGTGCTGTTCGAAGCGGAAGGGCTCTCGTCGCGGGAAATCGCGGAGCTGCTCGGGATCCCGCGCGGTAGCGTCAGGTCACGCCTGCGGCGCGCGCGCGAACAATTCCGCACGGCGGTTTCCCAGATCGAGCAAGATATGAAGCGCGAGGGACACTCATGAGTGAGCGAGAGGACCCGGAGCGACTGCTCGAAGGAGGCGGCAGCGACCTCGAGCGGTGTCTGATTGGAGCCATCGCGGGCGAGCGGCCGTCCCCCGAACTGCGCGACCGCATGGCCCAGGCTCTCGGCGTACCACTGGCCGCGGCCGGGCTGGCCGCGACCGTGGCCGCGTCCCAAACGGCGGCCACTGCCAAGACCGCGGCGGGGATCGGGGCTGGCGCCGGAGGCACGGCGCCGCTGGCGTGGATTTCGGTGGGTGTGGTCAGCTTGGTCTTGGCCGGCGCCATCGTCGGAGTTGGAGTGTGGAAGGATGCGCCTGCCAAGAGCCTGCCCGCACCGGTCACTCCGGCGCCCCTGCCCGTCCTGCCGCCGGCACAGCCCGAGCTGGGCCTGTCGCCGGTCGTGGAGATGCCGCTCAACGCTTCGGCGCCCCTCGCGCAGCCTCGCAGCCGCTCTGCTGCGACGGCCCGAGACCTCCGGAAGCAAATCGCGCTTATCGATGCCGCCCGCGCAGCCATTTCGGCTTCCGCGGGCGAGCGTGCGCTCGATCTGCTGCGCCAATACCAAGAGAAGTACCAAGGGGGCACGTTTGCCCCGGAGGCCGCCGCGCTCAAGATCGAAGCCTTGGCCAAGCTCGGCCGCGCCGCCGAGGCGCGCGCAGGTGCCGAGCGCTTCCGCGCCCAGTACGGCGAAAGCCCGCAGACCGACCGCGTGCTGCGCGCCGCCGGGCTCGCGGCCCCATAGTCAGCGGCCGGTCACTTACCAGCGTAGTCCGAGCCCGAAAGTCGCGTCGACCGTCACGCGGGCGGCGCGGTGGAATTCGTTCGTCCCAAAGAGGTACCAGTCGCGCACCAGGGTTGCGCCCGCCCCGATGCGCGCCGCAAGCTCGAGGGTCGCCCCAAGTTGGCCGGTGATGATGGCGGTGCCGCCGGCGGTCGCGAAGAGCCGCGCTTCCGAAGTTCCCGCGGTGGTAGCAGATCCGGTGGCCAGCAAGCGGCCCACCCGAGCCGAAGCGCAAGCGCGGCCCTCGAGCACGGTCACGCGCACGCGAATCCCGCACGCATCGAGGCTGGCGGCGTCGAGCGTGAAAGCCGCGGTCCCGCCGGCTTCGACGAAGCCGCTTCGCCACGCGTGCATGGCCCCGAGCACAACGGCAGGCGACCAGAGCCCATCGCGATCGAGCGCGGCCATGGCGTACAGGCCGACGCCCGGCATGACCGCCGGCGCCGGGCCGAAGACCATCTGGCCCATGAGGTGCAAGCTTGCACGCCGTCGTGTGGCCACGGGCAATGACCGCTGCGCCTCGGCCACTGCGCTGGCCGGCGGCGCCGGTCGCTTCTCAGGGCTGGCTGCCTGCTCGGCGACCTTCGCGGCCGCGTCTGCATTCGGTCTGGTCGGTTGGTTTTCCCGGGCGTCGCCGTCACCCGCGCCGGAGGACCGCGCGCCCGATGCCGACACCGCGGTCGCCGGGCGAGACTGGTTTCCTGATGTGGGATCTAGAGTGACCGCGATGATGAGCGCGGCCGCGTCCGCCGCGTCGCTGCACGAGCGCGCCGAGAAACGACGCGACATAGCCTTACCAGCCGGCTGCCCCGCCACCACCAACGCTACCGCCACTGCGCCGGAGGGCGAAGCGCCAAAGGTAGCCTCCACTGACAGGGCGGAGTCGCCCTCGACGAAGTGAATGCGCGAGGATCGTGCCGTCACGCGAGCGGCGATCTCGTCCCGCGAAGTGCACCCAGCCTCGGCGTGCACAGTAAGACGTGCGCTGGAGCTGGGCGTTTCGAGCTCGGCCGCGAGCACGCGGCCGGGCAGGAAAAGCGTGAGCGCGACCAGCAAGGCGATGCCCGAAGTCATCGCGAGGATGGTAGCATTGCGGAATGCCTCGGTGGAGGACTCCCATGCGAATCGCCTTGCTGGCGCTCCTCTTCGCGGCGGCGGCATGCAACGGCAAGGGCATTCGCCTGGGTGGAGGCGTCGACGCACCCAAGGACAGCGGCGCCGACGGACCCAAGGACAGCGGCGCCAACCCGAGTCTGTTCATCTACGTGGCCCCGGACGGCGATGACAACAACCCCGGGACCTTGGCCCTGCCCCTGCGGACCGTCGGCAAGGCCCGCGACATGGTGCGATCCCTGAACAGCGCCATGACCGGGGACGTCAACGTCATCCTGCGCGGCGGAACCTATCCCCAGGCCAGCACTTTGGGATTCACCAGCGCCGACTCGGGCAACAACGGTTACTACGTAAAGTACACGGCCTACCCGGGCGAACGTCCTCTGCTTACCGGTGGTCAACCCATCAAGGGTTGGAAGCTCTTCGACAGCGCCAGCAACATCTATTCGGCCAACGCCGGCAGCACCCCCTTCCGGCAGCTCTATGTCAACGGCAACAAGGCCGTGCGCGCGCGCAGCCCCAACCTGGGGGCCGGCGGGGCCGCCAATTTCTTCAGACTGACAGGCTTCGATTCGACCGCCCACAACGTGCAGGTGTCGAGCAGCCAGGTCCCGAGCTTCAGCAACCTGACCAAGGTCGAGATGCACCTCATGACCGCCTGGGCGGACAACACCCTGCGGATCGCCTCCATCACCTCGTCAAGCGGTACCTCCGCCATCAAATTCCAGAGCCCGGAGGATGGCATCCTGTTCGTGCGCTCCAATCCCCGACTCGATCAACACAACACCGGTTTCGCTCGCGCGTTCTATTTCGAGAATGCGCTGGAAATGCTCGATGAGGCGGGCGAGTGGTATCTGGATGAGGTCACCAGCACCGTCTACTACAAACCGCGCGCCGGCGAGGACATGGCCACGGCCACCGTGGTCGCGCCCATGGTCGAGACCATCATGCGTATCGGAGGCAGCAGCACCTCGGAAACCGTGAGCTATCTGTGGTTCCAGGGGCTGACCTTCGCGCATTCCACTTTCATGCGCCCCAGCCAATACGGCTTCCTCGATGCGCAGGCGGGCCAGTACAACCTGACCGCGCAGGCCAACAACAGTCAGACCGTGGGTCGACCACCAGGCGGCGTCAGCGTGAGCAACGCCCACCACATCCGCTTCGAGCGGAACCTGTTCACCCAGATGGCGGCCACCGGGTTGGATTTGGTGTCGGGCACGCACGATGACTTGATCATCGGCAATGTGTTCACCGACATCGGGGGCAGCGGCATCTCCATCGGCAAATTCGTGGCCGATGAGAACACCGAGTACCACACCCCCTACAACCCCACCGACAAGAACGAAATCTGCACGAACGACACCATCAGCAACAACTTCATCGACAACGTGACCACCGAGATCCAGGGCGCCTGCGGCATTGCGGCCGGCTATCCGGCGCACCTGACCATCGAGCACAACGAGGTGAGCAGAACGAACTTCACCGGTATCTCCGTTGGATATGGCTGGACGAGTGCGGTCAACGCCATGACCAACAACAAGACTAACCGCAACAACATCCACCACGTGGCCACCATCCTGGCGGGGGCCGATGGAATCAACACGCAATCCAATCAGGGCCCGGCCTCCGAGATCCAGTACAACTACCTTCACGACTTCGGCCGCTCGACCTGGGCCGACTACGATGTGCAGGGACTTTCGCTCGATGAGGGCACGGATGGTTTGACGATGGCCCACAATCTGATGCTCAACACGCCCGGCATCCTGAGCGCCGGATCGGTGGGAGCCAACGTGAGCCTGGCCGACAACGGCGCGCGCCCCAGCGGGGCCGACGAAACCCAGGCCACCGCCGGCATCGAGCCCGCCTATGCGGACATCAAAGATCTGACCGTGCCCGTACCGACTTTCTGATCCGTGAGCGTAGGGCGGACAAGTGCCATTTTTCGAGACGCACGAGCACCGGATACCTCCCGGATACTCCGTTGCGGCAACGCCGATATAGCCTTGCTGTGTGCGCTGCTACGAACGAAGACATTTTGCACTTCTCGTTCGCAACTGCGCCACCCGGGAAATCACGACGAAAGCGCGCCTTCGGGAGGCTGGGCTTCCTGCTCGAGACAGCGCTCGCAAGACAGCGCGCGATTGGCGGCCAGGCGCGCGGTCCGTGCATTGCTCTTGGCCAAGGCGAGAGCCTCGGGCACGTTGGAGCCGGTCCCAAAGAACATCTCGTCAGGCGTCTGCCCACCGAATGCTGGATGCGGCATCTTCGTGTTGTGCTCGTTCACGTAGAATTCCACCAACGTGCGAACACGCGCCACCGAGTCCAAGGTGTTCAAGAACAACCATTGATGCTTCAGCGAACGCCAATAGGCCTCGATAAGCGAGTTGGAAAAGGCGACCTCGACTTGGGCGAGGATGCGGTCCAAGCATGCTGTGAGCAGGATGGAATCCACTGCGCCGTTCACGTTCTCGACGCCAGAATCCGCATACAGCAAAGGCCGGCCCGCCGTCACGAGATGCTTGCCAGCGGCCAGCAAGAGCTGGCACGTATTCGACGGGTCGAAGCGTTCCATCACCGTCCACGCAAGGACTTTGCGGGAGTAATTGTCCAAAACCGCCTGGATATAAACCTTCGTGCCGTCGAGCAGCTTGATGACACTGGTATCGATGTGCCAGATCTGGTTCGGTTGCGCAGCCCGA
>JADGRD010000129.1 GCA_017881285.1 Pseudomonadota bacterium
CCTGCGTGGCGTCAAGGACAATGACCAATCGGTAAGGGCTTCAGGCATCAACGTAACATACATGAAGTGCATAGCCGTGTTTATCGCGTCGCTCATGGGATGCTTCGCCGGTGCCTATGTCTCCCATCTCTATATGTTCGCCGGTCTCTCACTCTTTGCTCTTGATTTTTCCATCATTCCCATTGCCGCTGTTGTTATGGGGGGTGGAGGGACCCTTGTGGGCGCTGTGGTAGGATGTTTAATACTCGTGCCTCTTTCGGAGATACTGAGGGATTTCGGGTCCTTCAGGATCGTTATTTACTCCGTGATCCTCACCGGTTTCATCGTCTTGCTCGGGATGGGCGTGCGCAATGCGGGTTGCGGTGACTCGGTGCTGGCGCTGTTCGTCGCGCTGGGCGTGGCCTACGGCCGCGCGCCGGTGCGCGTGTGGGGCCAGCTCGTGCTACAGGCCCGCGTCCTGGCCTGGATCTTCGTCGGCATGTCCGTGCTCTCGCTGGTGCTGCAGCAGGCGTGGCCGATCCTGGCCGGCACGCTGGTCGCTCAGGGGCTGGCGTATGTCCTCGCCGGGGGCAAGATCGGGCCGATCGTCCAATTCCTGGCGATCCTGCGCCGTAAGCAGCGGAGCGTGTTCCAGGTCCTGGAAGGCGGCCGCGGCAAGGCTGGCAAGAAATACGTCAACTGAAGGCGGCTACGTTCGCTCCAAATAGGTGTACCCGGACAGCCCCTCTTCGTACATGCGCAGCAGCGACCGCGTTTCCTCCAGGCTCATGCCGCTTGAGCGTACGGCTTGCTCGGCGAAGCGGCGCACGCGCGCCACCAGATCCTCGCGCGCGTAGCTGACGTACTTGAGCACGTCGGTCACGGTGTCGCCGGTGACCACGTGCTCGATTTGGTAGCCGCCGCCGGGCACCAGCGACACGTGCACGGTGTTGGTGTTGCCGAAGAGGTTGTGCAGATCACCCAGGATCTCCTGGTAAGCGCCGGCCAGAAACACACCCAGGTAGTATTCGTCGCCGGGCACGGGTGGATGCAACTCGAGGACGTTCTTGACGTCGCGCCGGTCGATGAAGTGGTCGATCTTGCCGTCGGAATCGCAGGTGATGTCGGCCAGCACCGCCCGCCGCGTGGGCTCTTCCGTCAGGCGGTGGATTGGCATGATGGGGAAGAGTTGGTCGATGGCCCAGATGTCGGGCAGCGACTGGAACATGGAGAAGTTGCAGAAGTAGGTGTCCGACAGCGTGCGCTCGAGGCCATCGAACTCCTCGGGCACCTCGCGCATGTCGCGCACCAGCTTGAGGATCTTCTGGCAGATGCCCCAGAAGACGTCCTCGGCCACCACGCGTTCGGGCAGCGACAGGCTGCCGAGCGCGAAGAGCGACAGGGCTTCCTCGCGGTATTCGAGCGCGTCGTGGTAGGCCTCGCGCACGTTCTTGGTCGAGATGTCGCGCCAGGTGTCGAAGAGGTTGCGCACCACGCGCGAGGCATAGTCGGGCAGCACCTCCGGCGCCTTGCCCACGTCGAACTCCCCGATGCCCAGCGCGTCGACGACCAGCATCGAATGGTGCGCGACCACGGCGCGCCCGGACTCGGTGACGATGGTCGGCTGGGCGACCCCCGCCGTGTCGCAGATCTCTTGCAGGCTGAACACCAAGTCGTTGGCGTATTCCTGCAGAGTGTAGTTCATCGACGATGCGAAGTTGGTCTGCGAGCCGTCGTAGTCGACGCCCAGGCCACCGCCGGCATCGAGGTACTTGAGCGGTGCGCCCAGCTTCACGATCTCGACGAAGTAGCGGCCCGCCTCGCGCATGGCGTTCTTGATGGCGCGGATCGCGGAGATCTGGCTGCCCAGGTGGAAGTGAATCAGCTCGAAACACGACAGCATGTCCGCCTCGCGTAGGTAGCGCACCGCCTCGACCACCTCGCGCGTGGACAGGCCGAACTTCGAGCGGTCCCCGCCCGAGCCCTCCCAGCGGCCCGAGCCCTTGGCGGCCAGCTTGATGCGCATGCCGATGCGCGGGCGCACGCCGATTTTCTGCGCCGTGTTGGCGATGAGCTCCAACTCGGAGAACTTCTCGACCACGATGAGGACCTTGCGTCCCAGCTTCGAGCACATGAGCGCGGTTTCGATGTACTCCTCGTCCTTGTAGCCGTTGCACACGATGAGCGCGTCCTCGTCGTCGAGGATGCCCATCACGGCGAGCAGCTCGGGCTTGCTGCCAGCCTCGAGGCCGTAGTGGTAGGGCCGCCCGAACTCGGTGATCTCCTCGACCACGTAGCGGTTCTGGTTGACCTTGATGGGGTAGACGCCGCGGTACTCGCCCTTGTACCCGTACTCGGTCATGGCGCGCTTGAAGGCCTCGTGCAGATCCACGACCCGGCTCTTCAGGATGTCGGAAAAGCGAATCAGGAGGGGCAGGCCGATCCCGCGCCGCACCACCTCGTCCACTAGCTCCTTGAGATCGATGCTGCCGGCCTCGGGCCCGTGCGGATGGCCGACCACGTGGCCCAGCTCGTTGATGGAAAAGTAGCCGTTCGACCAGTACTTGATCCCATAGGTTTCGGCGGAATCCGCGACCGTCCACTTTCGCGGCAGACCGTTCGTCGTGCTCATGGGCGTACGTTGAAGAAAAACTCGGGAAGATTCCACAAAAAAAGCTGGCGGCGGAGAGAGCACAGACGGTCCAGAGGGCACGGAGACGGTGGCGGGGATCTGCAGGGGCTCCTGTGGTAGCCTGACGCCATCGTGGCCAGCACCTTCGGACACCTCTTCCGGATCGCGACCTGGGGGGAATCGCATGGCGCGGGCGTGGGGGTCGTGGTCGACGGCTGCCCGCCCCGTCTCGAGATCCACCGCGAGGAGATCCAGGCCGAGCTCGATCGGCGGCGGCCCGGGCAAAGCAAGATCACCAGCCACCGCGACGAGGCCGACCTGGTCGAGATTCTGTCCGGCGTCGAGGACAGCCTGACCCTGGGCACGCCGATCGCGCTGCTGGTGCGCAACGCCGACGCGCGCCCGGGCGACTACGACGAGATGCGCACGAAGTTTCGGCCGTCACACGCCGATTTCACCTACCAGGCCAAATACGGCATCCGCGCCGTGGCCGGCGGCGGCCGCGCCAGCGCGCGCGAGACCATCGGCCGGGTGGCGGCCGGCGCCATCGCGCGCAAGCTGCTGGCCAGGGACGCGAGCATCGACATCGTCGCCTATGTGAAACGAGTTTGTGACATCGAGGCCGAGGTCGATCCGTCGGCGGTCACCCGTGCCATGGTGGAAGGTAACATCGTGCGTTGCCCGGACGAGAAGGTCGCGCGGGCCATGATCGATCTCATCGAAGCCACCCGGAAGGCCGGCGATTCCGTGGGCGGCGTCGTCGAGGCGGTGGCGCGCCAGGTGCCCGCGGGCCTGGGCGAGCCGGTGTTCGACCGTCTGGAAGCGGATCTGGGCAAGGCCCTTCTCTCGCTGCCCGCGTGCAAGGGTTTCGAGTGCGGCAGCGGCTTCGCCGGCACGCGCCTGCGCGGTTCGCAGCACAACGATGCATTCTACCCCGAGGCCGGCCGGGTGCGAACGCGAACCAACCGGTCGGGCGGCATCCAGGGCGGCATCTCGAACGGCGAGGACATCGTGGTGCGCGCCGCCTTCAAGCCGACCGCCACCATCCTGATGCCGCAAGAGACCGTGGACGTTGATGGCAAGGCCACGACCTTGCAGGCGCGCGGTCGCCACGATCCCTGCGTGCTGCCGCGCGCGGTGCCCGTGGTCGAGGCCATGATGGCGCTCGTCCTGGCCGACCACTTCCTTCGCCAGCGTGCCCTGCGCGCGGGAGCGTCATGAAGAAGAAGCGTCTCGCCAAGGCTCGTCCGCGCATCCAGGCCAAGCCCGCCCCGGGGCCGCGCCTGTCCGTCAGGATGGTCGAGACGCCGGCGCCCTACGCCGAGGTCAGCATCCACGAGCCGATCACCGAGGATTCCATGGAGCGGCTTTTCGAGGCCACGCGCGCCGAGCTGTTGCGGTATCGCCCCCGGCGCGTGCTGGTCGATATGAGCGACGCCCCCATGGCGCTCAGCATCTCCGACCTCAACGGACTGACCAAGCTGGTGTCCGGGACTTTCGCGGGTGTCGTGGAAAGGCTCGCCGTGGTGATGCGGCCCGCGGACGTGCCACCGGAGAAATTCTTCGAGCCCGCGATGATCAACCGCGGCATGCCCACCCACGTGACATTCGACATGAGCGACGCCATCGACTGGCTGACAGCCAAGCTTCTGCCAGTGCGGTAGCCCGTTCCCCTACACCGGCACGACCGGCCGGCGCCGCGGGTAGCCGCGGTCGACTTTCGCGCCCATGGTCGCGAACCTGCGGATGAGGTCGCCGCGAAGCTTGTCGCCGGGAACCAGGGCGTCGACGTGCAAGTCGGAGGCGAGCTTGAGGATGTCGATGTCCTCGCGGTAGGCCTGGCGTAGCTCTTCGACGTAGGCGGCGCGTTCGCCCTCGGGCTTGGCGGCGATCTTGTTGGCGTAGACGGCATTGACCGCGGCCTCGGCGCCCATTACGGCGATGGTGGCCTGGGGCAGGGCCAGGGTCGCGTCGGCGTCGAAGGCAGGGCCGCACATGGCGTAGAGGCCGGCGCCGTAGGCCTTGCGCACGATCACACTGATCTTGGGCACGGCGGCGTCGGCGACGGCCGAGATCATCTTGGCGCCATGGCGAATGATGCCACTGCGCTCGACCGCGCTGCCGATCATGAAGCCGGGCACGTCGGCGAGGAAGAGCAGGGGAATGCCGAAGGCATCGCACAGCGACACGAAGCGCGCGGCCTTGTCGGCGGAATCGACGAAGAGCACGCCGCCCTTCCACTTGGGCTGGTTGGCCACGATGCCGACGGCGCGGCCGGCCAGGCGGGCGAAGCCGGTGATGATCTCGCGCGCATAGCGCTTCTTGATTTCGAAGAAGGTGCCGGCGTCGGCGAGCACGTCGATGAGCGCGAACATGTCGAAGGCCTGGTTCTGATTCTCGGGTAGAAGGTCGTCGACGCGCTGGCTGCTCCCGGGCTCGGCGCTGGTGGCGGCGGGCGCGGCCGACTCGGCGTTTTGCGGCATGTACGCCAGGTAGTCGCGCGCGGCTTTGAGACAGGATGGCTCATCCGTGGCCAGGAGGTCGGCGCAGCCTGAAACCTCGCAGTGCATGCGGGCGCCGCCCATGTCTTCCAGCGTGGTCTTCTCGCCGATGACCATCTCGGCCATGCGGGGCGAGCCGAGGTACATCGAGGCGTTGCCCTCGACCATGAACACGGCGTCGCAGAAGGCGGGAATGTAGGCGCCGCCCGCGGCGGACGGGCCGAAGAGCAAGCAGAGCTGCGGGATCGAGCCCGACAGGCGCACCTGATTGCGGAAGATGCGGCCGGCGTGGCGGCGGCCGGGGAACATGTCGAGCTGATCGGTGATGCGCGCGCCCGCGGAATCAACCAGGTAGACGAGAGGGATGCGCAGGCGGCCGGCGGTCTCCTGGATGCGCAGGATCTTCTCGACGGTGCGCTCGCCCCACGAACCGGCCTTCACGGTTTGGTCGTTGGCCATGATGGCCACTGGCCGGCCGTGGATCTGGCCGATGCCGGTCACCACGCCGTCGGCCGGCAGATTTCCGGCGCGCACGTTGGCGAAGAGGCCGTCCTCGATGAAGTCAGCGTGCTCGTCGCAGAGGCGCGCGATGCGCTCGCGGCAGAACAGCTTGCCGGCCGCCTGGTTGGCGTCGTGATACTTCTGCGCCCCGCCCTTGCGGATCTTGTCCGCTTGCGCACGGACATCGTCACTCTTGCTCATCGGCCGCAGTGTATACCAGGCAGAGCGTTCGTTCCTACCTGCTCTCGGCGAGGGCGGCGGCGACGGCTTGGCGCAGGGATTCCCGCACCTGCGCGGGCACCTCGGGCGTAGGCAGCAGCTTGCACACGGCCAGGGAACGCTTGAGCGAGTCGCACAGGCTCGTGCAATGCGGGCAGCCCGCCACGTGCTGCTCCATCTCCGCGCACACGTCGGGGCTGATCTCGTCCTCCAGCTTGCGGGAGAGCATGGTGAGCACGTCGGGGCAGGAAGCGGGCGCGGGCAGGGCGGGCTCGCCGCCGACCACGGCCAAGAGGCGCTCACGCAGGGCGGCCCGTGCGCGGTGCAGGCGACTCTTCACTGCCGCGACGCTCGTGCCCGTGACCTGGGCGACCTCGGCGGCGGTCAGGCCCTCGATGTCGCGCAGGACCACCACCTCGCGCGCCTCAGGCTCGAGCTGGTCGAGGGCGGCGGCGACCGTCTCGCGCGCCTCGCGGCCGAGGAGCATCTGCTCGGGCGTGGCGGCGGGCTCGGCGGTGAGCTCCTGCGTCGCATGGTCGAGCGGCTCGTGAAAGGCGGGCGCGCCCTTGGTGCGGCGGCGCTTCTTGATGCAGAAACTGCGCGCCACGGTGTAGAGCCATGTCGAGAGCGAGCTGTCGCCGCGAAACTCCCGCATCGTGCGCGCCATGGTCATCAGGGTGTCCTGGGCCACGTCCCGGGCGTCCTCGGGGTCGCCGCACATCTTCACGCCGAAGCCGAAGACGCGCTGCTGATGGAGCGCGAGCAGCTCGCTCAGGGCGGCGCGATCGCCCCGCCGCGCGGCCGCGAGTAGTGCGGGCTCCGCGGCGGGATGGGTGGTTTCACTGGCCATGGGCGAATCCTAGTTGATCGCGCGCCCCGCGCCACTCCCCGTCACGGGCCATGGTCGGGCAGCGGAGTTCTGTGGTCTTTTGCCCGGATTTGACTACGATGCGCTGGTCATGCAAGGACGATGCGTTCTTTACCTCACCGCCGTAGTGGTTGGTACGCTGCTCGGTGCCGCCGGTTGCCACTCCGGGGGTGGAAGCTGCGCGGCGGGTGTCCGCTGCGATTGCAACGGCGGCACGGACTGCTACCAGGGGTGCGCCGACGGCGACGGCTGCGATCTGTACTGCCACAACATGGTCCACTGCGGCGGCGTCTGCGGCGATGGTTGCCTTCTCGAGTGCCACGATGTGAACGACTGTTCCTCGTCGTGTGGCGACAACTGCACCATTTCGTGCCACAACACGGTTTCCTGTGGCGCGTTCTGCGGCGCCAACTGCCAGTACGACTGCTGGAGCGTGGACCGCTGCGGGGTGCGCGCCGGACCGGGCAGCACCATCAGCTGCAACTCCGTCACGACTTGCGTCGTCGAATGTCTGGGTACTTGCCAGGTCTCCTGCAACGATACCAACCCCGGCCAGGTAACCTGTCCCGGCGGGGCGTCCCCCATCTCGTGCGCGAACGGCCTTCTGGCATGCGGTTCTTGCTAGGCAAAGGAGCAGCGACCACGATGACTACCACACCGCTCGTCCCTTCCTCCTTTGGCCGGCCACGGTCCGCCGTCATCTGCGCGGCCCTGGCGGTCGGTCTGTTGCTTCCCGCCAGCGCGCACGCCTACGAGCAGGTGATCATTCGCGACTGGCGCACGCCCATCGCGTACGAATTCGAATTGGAGCCGCACCTCGTGCTCGGCACGGCGCCACCCGGACCGGGGTACGGATCGGGGGTGGGCATCGGCGTCCGGGGCAGCGTGGTCATCCTGCCCGATGGCTTCATCAGGAACGTCAACGACTCCGTGGCGGTGGGTTTCGGGCTGGACATCGGCCACTACAGGGGGTCATGGGCCATCAACGGCTATCGCGACCAGTGCCTGCACTTCGAGCCCGGCCCCAACGGCACCTCGATCTGCACCGAGGTGACGTCGAACGGCGGCACCTACAACTACTTCTTCGTGCCCATGGTCATGCAGTGGAACTTTTGGCTGACCCGGCACTTCTCCGCATTCGGCGAGCCGGGGGTGGATCTCTACTACCTCGGCAATCACGGCTTCAACATCAGCCCCGCCGTCTATGTGGGCGGGCGGGTTCAGCTCGGGAGCCGCATCACCCTGACCGGTCGGATCGGCTACCCGACCGTGGCCATCGGCGCGTCGTTCATGCTCTAGAGCCGCCTCGCGCCATTTCGTCACGGGTAGGCCGGCGGCTTGCCAGGCGTTGGTGCCGCCTTCCACGTGCTTGGCCTGGGTGAATAGAGTCCGAAAAGCCAGCCAACGATGCGCGGGCCGCCGTCAACCGATTCGGCGAATCCTTTTCCCGCGGCGTGGCTCCCATGAGTGAAAGGACATTTCCCATGGCAACCACAGCGCTTCACCAAGGCAACTTCGAAAGCGCCGTCCAGC
>JADGRD010000005.1 GCA_017881285.1 Pseudomonadota bacterium
GACCGAAGCCATCGCCCGGGGTCTGGATCTCGCGGGCGTAGGTGGGGCTGACCGTGGACAGCAGATTGGCGTGCCGGATCGCCGCCTTCATCAGGTTCATGTCGCCGAAGTGCTCGAACTCGTGGGGATTGTAGTGCTCGAAGCCGAGCCCCGTGATGAACATGGCGCCGCTCTCGAAATTGCCCTGGTAAGCCAGGTTGTGAATCGTGAAGACCGTGCCCGCGCCGTGCATCGGCTTCGACCACTCCACGGTGTTCACGTACACGGGGACCAGCGCGGTCTGCCAGTCGTTGGCGTGGATCACGTCGGGGATGAACCCGATGGTCTTGCACAACTCGAGCGAGGCGCGCGACAGGAAGGCAAACCGCTCCAGGTTGTCGGAGTAGGCCTGGCCAGGCGGACCGTAGACGTACGGGCGATCGAAGAAGCGGTTGTACTCGATGAAGTAGATGGGCAGGTCGCTGCCCGGCAAGCGGCCCATGCGCACGCCGGCGCGCGCGTGCCCGTAGTACATGGGGACGGCGAGGGTGCCGTCGAGTTGCTCCAGGTTGTTCCACTGAATGCCCTGGTAGAGCGGCATCACCACGCGGATGTCGATGCCGCGCTGGCGCAAGGCGCGCGGCAATACGCCCGCGACGTCGGCGAGCCCGCCCGTCTTCCGGTACGGAGCGACTTCCGAGGCAACGAACAGCACCTTCAGCCGGCCGTCACCGGACGGCACCGTGATGCGATCGGCGCTCACGGTGGTCGCGGGAATGACCGGCGCGGCAGCGGCCGGGGTTCGCGCGGCCACGGTCTGGGCTCCGCGCCTAGGACGCGTAGATCCGGTAGTCGATGTCCGGGAAGATGTTGTCTTGGGCTTCAACGGATGCCAGATACTTCTCGTCCACCTGCCCCTGCTTGAGCTCGTCGTAGAGCCGGGAAAAGCGGATGATGTGTTCGTTGAATCGACGGGTGGCGTAGGGAACTGTCGTTCCCGTGGACATGATGAAGGTCCAGTCGCTCGCTTGCGCCAGCATGACCTCGCGCGCCGCCTGTTTGAGCGCACGCACGGTCAGCGGGTTCGACGCGGCCCAGTGGCTGCGCGCCAGCTCGACCATGCGCTCGCCGGCGGCATGGATGTGGCGCCAGGTCCAGGCGTTGCTCTCGTTGAGCCATTGCTCGCAGTAGCCCTTGAGACCCCATGAGGAGGCGGCCGGGGTGGCGAGCTGATTGGTGGCGTGCCGGTCGAGGTATTCGCCGGGCGTGATAGGCGCGACCACGCTTTGATCGAAGTGGAGCTGGCGGAAGAGATCGGACAGGAAGATGGGCCCCTCGTACCACCAGTGGCCGTACAGCTCGGCGTCGTACGGGCTGACGATGATGGGCGGGCGATCCATGCCGGCGGCCAGGCGCTCGGCCTGCTTTTCCATGTTGCCGCGGAAGTTCGAGGCGTGCAGGCCGGCCTTGCCACGCGCGGCGTCCGGATCGTAGACCCACTTGTCGTGCAGCTTGTCGTGGGTGATGGCGTGGTACTTGAAGCCCGTGTACATCCGGTGCCCTTCCGGGTGGATATGCGGGCCGATGTAGTCGGTGGGCAGGTCGAAGCCGATGTCGCGGTAGAAGTCGCGGTAGTGCGGATCGCCGGGATAGCCGTGCTTGGCGCTCCACACCTGCTCGGACGATTCGGTGTCGCGGCCGAAGGCGGCCACGCCGGTCGCGCAGTAGATGGGGGCGTACACACCGTACACCGGTGGGTGGTCGGCGAAGAGGATGGCGTGGCTGTCCACGAAGAAGTAGCGAATCGCCGCCTCGCGCAGCAACTCGTCGATGCCCGGCACGTAGCCACATTCACCCAGCCACATGCCGGGCGGCCGGCGGCCGAAGTGCTTCTCGTAGTAGTCGGCGGCCACATGCACCTGGGCGCGCAGGGCCGCCCAGTTGCGGTCGAGCAGCGGGAAGAAGGCGTGCGTCGCCGTCGAGGTGATGACCTCGAGCCCGCCCGCGTCCTGCAGCTTGCGGAACGCCGACACCAGGTTGCCATCGTGGCAGCGCCAGGTGTGGCGCAGGCTGTGGAAGCGGTCGCGGTACATCTCGGCCAGGCGGTGGTATTGCGGCTCGTGCTTGGTGCGCTCCAGCTCCTTCTCGGCGAGCAGGATCATGTCGTCGAGGTGATCGGCGTAGCGCACCTTGAGCAGGTCGTCGGTGAGCATCGCGATGAGCGGTGCCGACAGCGAAACCGTGCAGCGGTAGGGGACGTGATCCGACTGCAAACCCTCGAACATCTGCAGGAGCGGCAGGTAGGTGCCGGTGATGGCCTCGTAGAGCCACTGCTCCTCCATCACCGTGGGGTCGTCCGGGTGACGGACGAAGGGAAGGTGGGCGTGCAAAACCAGCGCGAAGTATCCGGTGGGCATGGTGGCTAGTCCTTGTGCTCTGGCTTCTTGGTCATCGACTCAGGGTCCGGATAGCGGCCCGCCTCCGGGGCCGGCGGGGCGATGTCCGGCTGACCTGCCGCCAGCCGTCCCTCACTGCCCCCCAGCATGCGTTCGCTGGCGCCCATGCGCTCGCCGCCGCCCAGCCGGCGCTCGCTCGATCCCATGCGTTCGCTCGCGCCGGCCAGCAACCGCTCGCTTGCCCCGCGCAGGCGCACCTCGCTGGCACCAGCCAAGAGCCGCTCGCTCGCCCCGCGCATCTTGTACTGGCTGGCCCCCATGAACAGCCGCTCGCTGGCGCCGCGGGCTCGGTACTCGCTCGCGCCCAGGAAGAAGACCTCGGACGCGCCCCCCAAGCGCGCTTCGCTGGCGTAGCGCCAACGCCGCTCGCTCGCCCCGACGAACATTCGCTCCGAGCTGCCCGGGAACTTGATTTCCATCATCTCGGCGCTGTGTCCCTCTGCCTTCTCCTCGGCCACCCACGACCGATAGATTTCCCAGCGCGCCACGACGGAGCGGCCGTGGTGCGCGCCAACCCCCCGGATCACGACCTGCCAGGGACCGTGCACCACGTGGACGCGGCCGCCGACGCGATACACGCGCGACGGACCCGTAAAGTCTTCGCGCACCGGCTCGGGAGCGGAAACCGGGAAGCTGAAAGGTCCAGCCTCCCAGGCCGACACCATGACCGGGCTTTCCCAGGTGGACTCGCGGTGGAACTCGGTGGTGCCGTCGCTATGGTATTCCTCCCACTCGATGACCTCCTGGCGCCCGCCCTCGCCGACGATAGAGGATTCCTCCCACGGCAGAAGCGCGACGTGACGACGCTGACCCTCGCCCGGAGCCTGTGGATGCGCGGCGGCCGGAGCCACCCCCGGGGCGTGCTTGCGCACATGCGGCCCACGGCCGGCGTGCTCGATTGGCCCCATCATCGAACGCACGCTCAGCCACTCGGCCTCTCCCCAGACCGTCGGCTCTTTACGCGAGAACTCGACGCGGCCCGAACGAACGATCTTGGCGAAATACCCCTCGCTCGACTTGAGACCGATATCGACGAAAGCCGACGAGGACGGCTTACCGATCTGGAAGAACCAGTGCCGGTCGCCGCGGTCCACCCGATGATCGAAGTACGAGTGCGCGTTGGTGCCGTCGAAGATGCGGTCGGTGGTGTCGTAGATGCGCAGGTTGAGCCACGCGCCCTTGCCCCCCGACCCCAAGACCTCCCGCGCGCGTTCGATGGCGTCGTCCGTCACCTCCCAGTACACGAAAAGGCGATCCGGATCGACGGCCATGCCCGTCACTCGATCGTAGCCGTACGACCACGGAATCGTCGTTGGCGTCTCGGCCTTCCCTGGCTCGCGCACCTCGAACTTGTGCGACCACACCGAGTCGGCGCCATCGCCGATGGCCGTGACGGCCCCCTCGGCCGGCGCCGCAGCCGCCGCCGAAGTCGCTCTGCGCGCCGCGGCCGCGGGGCTGCACCTGACGGCGAACTCGCTCGCGACCCGCTCCGCTAGCTCGGTCTTGCTGAGCTTGGCAACGCCCTTGAGCTGCAGGCGCTTGGCGCACTCGAAGAGCTGCCTCTGCGTGTAGCCCGCCAGAGCATTGGCATCCAGCCCAGCCAACGCCCCGCCGTCCTTGATGCCCAGTGCCGCGGCCGCACTGCCTAGTACCTTGTCCTCTATTGGCTTACCTGACCCCATGGGGGGAGGACATTAGCCCATCTTCGGGTTCTGCGCTCGTACCAAGCGGCCCGGAGTCGTGTTCTTGATGCGGCGAGTCCTTGGGCCTTCTGTGGGGTCAAACTGTCCCGGGCAGGAAGGCAAATCCGACATGCTATGGTTGCCGTTGCATGAAGATCGGCGGCATCGACCTCGGACCGGGCGCGCTGCTGGCGCCCATGGAGGCGGTGACCGATCTGCCGTTCCGCACGATCTGCGAGGAACATGGAGCGGCGCTGACCTACACGGAGTTTCTGTCCGCCCAGGCGCTGACGCGCGGGGCGCTGAAGGCGACCCGCCGCTTGTGGGCGAGCCTGGATGGCCGGCGATTCGCGGTGCAGGTCTTCGGCCGCGAGCCGGAGGTGATGGTCGCAGCGGCGCGCATGGCCGTGGACATCGGCGCCTGCATCGTGGACATCAACATGGGATGCCCGGCGCGCAAGGTGACGGCCGGGTTATGCGGCTCCGCGCTCATGCGCGAGCCGGAACTGGCGGCGCGTATCGTGAGCGCCGTGGCCGCGGCCCTACCGGCCTCGGTCCCCATCACGGTCAAGCACCGCGCCGGCTGGGACGACCTTTCCCTGAACGCCGCCGACTTCGCGCGACGGATGGTGGACGCGGGCGCGGCGCTCATCACCGTACACGGCCGCACGCGGGCCCAGGGGTTTTCGGGGACGGTCCGTCTGGCGTCCATCGCGGAGGTGCGCGCGGCCTTGCCACGGAACATTCCGGTGGTGGGCAACGGTGACGTCAAGTCGGTGGCCGACTATCTGGACATGAAGCGCGAAACCGGCTGTGACGCCGTCATGCTTGGGCGGGCCGTCCGGGGCAATCCCTGGTTGTTCCGGCAGGTGCTCGCCGTCGAGGCTGGCCGGCCCATGCCCCCGCCGCCCACGGTGGCCGAACGAAGCGCGGTCTGGCGCCGCCATGCCGACCTCGTGGCGGAATACGCGACGCCCAAAATGGTGTTGCACGAGCTGCGCAAGACCCTGGCCTGGTATTCGCGCGGCCTGCACGGCGGCGCGGAGCTGCGGCACCGCTGCTTCGCCGAGCTCGAGCCCCACGCGCTCCTCGACCTGGGCGAAGCCTTCTTCGCCCGTCTGGCCGAGCGCGAGGCGAGCCACGGCTGCGACTTGCGCGAGCCGGCCTTGGCCCTCGAAACCAAGTGCCTGGAGCGCCACGCGCGACGGTCCGGCCGGCCGGAGGATATCGAAACGTGCGACTGCTGAGAATTCTGGTGCTCGTACTGGCCGCCTACGCTTGCGACGACCGGTCCTACCGCGAGATCGGCGGTGCCATCGACGTGCTCATCAAGAAGAACAACGACCTGCCCGGCCCAGCCATCGAACGCCTGCGCAAGATTGGCCGGCGGGCCGTTCCCCAGATCGAAACCGCCATGCACACCGCTTCCCCGCGCGGGAAGGTGAACCTGGTTTTCGCCCTGGCCGCTATCGGCGAGCCTGAATCGGCATCCATCCTCCAGCACTTCGCCGTGTACGACGGCAATCCCGAGGTGCGCACCGCCTGCGAGAAGGTACTTGCGCAATGGGCGGCAGGCAACGGCCGCCTCGCGCCGCCCGCCAAGCAAGCGATCGCCCGCATGGTAGAGAAGCGCAGACTCGGCCAGGCCGAGTAGGTACCCCTCACCCGCCTCGCTGCGCTCGGCACCCTCTCCCCGCTGCGCTACGCTTCGCGGGGCGAGGGGCACGATGAGCGGCAGGCTTCTATGTCGCGGGCTTCGGCGCCGGCGGCGCGGGTGGCGCGGGTGGCGCGTAGGGCGACACGCCACCGGTAGCGGCGAGCGCCTGGTAGAGCTTTACGCGCGCGATGGCTTCCTGCTGGCCCTGCTCCATGAGCGCCTTCGCCCGCTCCGGCATGCTCTGGGTGAGCGAGCGGAAACGCGTCTCTTTCATCGCCCACTGCTCGTAGGTGAGCTTGGGCGGCTTGGAGTCGAGCTTGAGGGGGTTCTCGCCCTTGGCATAGAGCGCCGGGTTGAAGCGGTAGAGCGTCCAGGCGCCGCTGTCCACGGCCATGGACTGGTGGTCGAGCCCCTTGGCCATGTCGATGCCGTGGGCGATGCAGTGGCTGTACGCGATGATGAGCGACGGGCCGCTATACTGCTCGGCCTCGATGAAGGCGCGCACGGTCTGCACGTCGCTGTAGCCCATGGCCACGGTGGCCACGTAGCAATTGCGGTAGGCCATGGCCATGAGGCCCAGGTCCTTCTTGCCCGTCGGCTTGCCGGCCGCGGCGAACTTGGCCACCGCGCCCATCGGGGTCGCCTTCGAGCACTGGCCGCCGGTGTTCGAGTACACCTCGGTGTCGAGCACCAGAACGTTCACGTTGCGACCGCTGGCCATCACGTGATCGAGACCGCCGTAGCCGATGTCGTAGGCCCAGCCGTCGCCGCCGACGATCCACACACTCTTCTTGACCAGCATGTCGGCCACGGTGAGCAGGTTCTTCGCGTCGGCGTCGCCACCGAGCTTGGCCAAGGCACCCTTGAGGGCAACCACCCGATCACGTTGCGCGTAGATGCCGGCTTCGTCCTTCTGATCGGCTTCGAGCAGCCCGGTCACCAGATCGCCCGGCAGCTTGCCGCCCATGCGCTTGAGGAGAACCTTGGCGTACTCGTTCTGCTGGTCGATGGTCAGCCGGTACCCCATGCCGAACTCCGCGTTGTCCTCGAAGAGCGAGTTGTTCCAGGCGGGGCCGCGTCCATCCTTGTTCTGGGCGAAGGGCGTGGTGGGCAGGTTGCCGCCGTAGATCGACGAGCAACCGGTCGCGTTCGCGATGATGGCGCGGTCGCCGAAGAGCTGGGTGAGCAGCTTGTAGTACGGCGTTTCGCCGCAGCCCGCGCACGCCCCCGAGTACTCGAAAAGCGGCTGCAGGAACTGCGCGCCCTTGACCGTATCGACCTTGACCAGACGGCGATCCACCTCGGGCAAATCGAGGAAGAAGGCGTAGTTCTCACGCTCGGGCTCACGTAGCGGAATCTGCGACGCCATCATGAGCGCGCGCTTGCTCGGCTCCTTCTTGTCCTTGCCTGGACAAACCTCGAAGCACAGCGTGCAGCCCGTGCAGTCCTCGGGCGCGACCTGAATCAGGTAGGCCTGGCCGTCGAACTCCTTGCCCTTGTACTTCATGGACTTGAAGGTCTTGGGCGCCTTCTCGAGCAGCTTGGGGTCGCAGACCTTGGTGCGAATCGCGGCGTGCGGACATACCATCGTGCACTTGTTGCACTGGATGCACAGATCCGGGTACCACACCGGGATCTCCATGGCGATGTTGCGCTTCTCCCATTGCGCCGTGCCGGTCGGGAAGGTGCCATCCACCGGAAAGGCGCTGACCGGCAGCTTGTCGCCGCGGCCCGCGATGATCTCGGCCGTCACCTTGTGCACGAAGGGCGGCGCTTCCTTGGCCACGATGGGCGGCATCTTGAGCTTGCTCGACGCCACGGCCGGGACCTTGACCTCCCGCAGATTGGCCACGGTCTGGTCGACGGCGTGGAAGTTCTTGTCGACCACGTCCTGGCCCTTCCTCATGTAGGTCTTCTTGATGGCGTCCTTGATCTTGGCGATGGCCGCATCGGGCGGCAGCACGCCGGATATGTTGAAGAAGCAGGTCTGCATGATGGTGTTGATGCGCACCCCCATGCCGGTCTCCTTCGCCACCTTGTAAGCGTCGATGACGTAGAAGCGCGCCTTCTTGTCGATGATCTGCTTCTGCACCTCGACGGGAAGCTGATCCCACACCTCCGTCGGGCCGTAGACGCTGTTGAGCAGGAACACGCCGCCCGGCTGCAGGTACTGGAGCATGTCGTAGCGCTCGAGGAACGACCAGTTGTGGCAAGCCAGGAACTGCGCCTGCGTGATGAGGTAGCTCGACCGGATCACGTCGGGACCGAAGCGCAGGTGCGACACGGTGACCGCGCCGGCCTTTTTCGAATCGTAGACGAAGTAGCCCTGGGCGTAGAACTTGGGGTCCTCGCCGATGATCTTGATCGAGTTCTTGTTGGCGCCGACGGTGCCGTCCGAGCCGAGTCCGTAGAACAGGCAGCGCTTTACGCTGTCGGGCTCGGTCGAGAAGCCATAGTCGACATCGAGCGAGGTGTGCGTCACGTCGTCGACGATGCCGACCGTGAAGTGGTTCTTGGGCGCCGGCCTGCCGAGCTCGTCGAACACGGCCTTGACATGCGCCGAGGTGAATTCCTTCGAGGACAGGCCGTAGCGCCCGCCGACGACCTTGGGCATGGCGAAGGGCAGCTTGCCGGCGGCGTTGATCTCGGCGAGCGCGGTAATGACATCCTGGTACAGTGGCTCGCCGGCGGAACCGGGCTCCTTGGTGCGATCGAGAACCGCGAGGGCCTTGACCGACTTGGGCAGGGCAGCGATGAGGTGCTCCATCGAGAAGGGACGGAAGACGCGCACCTTGACCACGCCGACCTTTTCGCCGCTCTTGGTGAGGTAGTTGACCGCCTCGTGCGCGACTTCAGCGCCCGAGCCCATCAGAATCACGACGCGCTCGGCGTCGGCCGGGCCCACGTAGTCGAAGAGGTGATAGGCGCGGCCCACCTGCTTGGCGAACTTGTCCATCTGCGCTTGGATGATGGCCGGGGCGGCGTCGTAGAACTTGTTGCCACTCTCGCGCGCCTGGAAGAACACATCGGGGTTCTGCGCGGTACCGCGCAGGAACGGGCGATCGGGCGACATGGCGCGCGCGCGGTGGGCGGCCACCAGGTCGTCGGTGACCAGGGCCTTGATGTCGTCGTCGGTGAGCTGTTCGATCTTCTGCACTTCGTGGGAGGTACGGAAACCGTCGAAGAAGTGAATGAACGGCAGGCGAGACGCCAGCGTCGAGGCTTGCGAGATGAGCGCCATGTCCATCGCCTCTTGCACGGAGCCCGAAGCAATGAGTCCGAAGCCCGTCGCACGCACGGCCATCACGTCGCTGTGATCGCCGAAGATGGAGAGCGCGTGGGTGGCGACCGTGCGCGCGGACACGTGGAAGACCGTCGAAGTCAGCTCGCCCGCGACCTTGAACATGGTCGGGATCATGAGAAGGAGCCCCTGTGCGGCGGTGAAGGTCGTGGTCAGCGAGCCGGACTGCAAGGCGCCGTGCGTGGCGGCGGAAGCACCGCCCTCGCTCTGCATTTCGACGACCGCCGGGACCGTGCCCCAGATGTTCGTTCGGCCCAGCGCCGACCATTCGTCGGCCCACTCACCCATATTGGACGATGGAGTGATGGGATAGATGGCGCAGACTTCGTTCGTCTTGTGCGCGATATAGGCAACAGCTTCGTTACCGTCGATGGTCACCGTCTTGCGAGCCATTTCTGTGGTCCTCCCGTGCGTTACTTTTGGGGAAAGAAAAGCGTTCTGTTCTTACGTCCCCCGCTCGTGGGGCGCAACACAATTCTCGCCCTGGGTGAGCGCGCGGATAGCGTCGCAAGTCGCGTGGGAAGCCCGCCGGCTTTGCCGGCGGCGGACCATCGCGGGAGGGCTTGGGAACCCTCCTAGGGTTCCCATTTCAATGACCGGTACCCTACATTCTCGGTACAGGAAGCGGGTAATCCGGCCGCGCGAAGAGGAAGCCTTGCAGCCAGTCGGCGCCCAGCTCCAACAAGGTATCGAGCTCGGCCTGCGTCTCGACGCCCTCGGCCACCAGCGGCGTGCCGAGCTCGCGACACAGCGAGGCCAGGGCGCGCACCATGCGGCGCTTGGTCGGCGCCTTCTCGATCCCGCGAATCAGCGACATGTCCAGCTTGACCGCGTCAGGTTCGAGCGACGCGAAGCAGTTGAGCCCGGAATAGCCCTCTCCCAAATCATCGATGGCGATCTTGTAGCCGAGTTTGCGCAGGCGCTCGATGCGGTCGTGCGTGTCCGGGACCTTCTCGATGGCCATGCGTTCCGTGATCTCCAAGTGAATGCGCGTGGCGAACGGCAGCAGCGGGCTGTCCAGTGCGTAGAGCTGTTCGTCGAGCAGATCGAGCACGTGCAGGTTGACGAAGACGCCCGGCAATTCTGGGTGCTGCACCATCACCTCGGCGATGAGGCCGCGGGTCGTGTGCCCGAGGGTGTGGATCTCACCCAGCTTCTCCGCGACCTTCAGGATCTCTATGGGCGAATTCAGCGTGGTGTCGGTCGTGCGCATGAGCGCCTCGTACGCGACCACCGATTTCGTCGACCAGGAAACGATGGGCTGAAAGGCCATCCACATGCCGGCCAAGGCATGCTCGAATTGCTCACGCAGCACCTCGGTCTCGTGGGTCTGCTGGTCATTGACGGCAAGGATCTGGCGCTGGCGCCGCACCTCCTGGTGGGCGTGGATCTGCCGCTCGATGGCTTCCTTGAGGTGAAACGTGGAGAGCGGTTTGATGAGGTAGCTCTGCGCACCACACTCGACCGCCATGCGCGCGGTCTCCAGCTCGGGCCCCCCGGTCATCAGAATGACGGGCACGTCCTTGTCGTGACTGCGCACGGCGCGCAGGAACTCGATCCCGTCCGCGCCCGGCATGTGGATGTCGCTCAGGATCACGTCGAAGTCGCGTTCTCGCACGAGCCGCACCGCCGCTGCGACCGTCGTCGCCTGCACGACTTCATGCTTCCAGCCCTGCAGGATTCTAACGCATGCGTGCAGGAAGGCGGGGTCGTCGTCGACGATCAGAACCGCGGCGTGGCTGTCCTGGTGGGCTTCGCTCATTTCCGTCTTCCCATCATGTTTGTCTCCGGCCGCACCGGTGCCCGTCCCCCCGACAGATCCCGTTAAGGCTTGCATCGGCAGGACCACGGAAAGGTTGAGCCGAGGGTTCCCATCAATCGCGTAGGCGAAGGCGGGCTTTGCCCACGGCCTGGCGTCTGCTGCCGCAGTTGCCAGGCCTGTAGCCATGGCGCGGGAGGGTTTGGGAACCCTTTGAGGGTTCCCATCAAAAAAGACACGCCTCGGTGTACCATGCGCCGATGTTCGGGCTTCGGACGCTACTTCTGCTCGCGCTCGGCGGGTTCGGCGCCGTGTTTTCCGCCCTGTGGGGCCGCGACATCGCCAGGAAGCGCGCGCGGCCGCCGCTGGCGCAGACCACCGTTGGCGATGAGAGCGACACCTCCACCCGCCCCGGCCTGCCCTCCCTGGTGCAGACCGCCATCGGTTTCGTCACCAACTTCTTCGACACCCTGGGCATCGGCTCGTACGCGACCTCGACATCCATCTACAAGCTGTTCCGGCTGGTGCCAGACCGCCTCATCCCGGGCACGCTGCTGGTCGGCCACATGTGGCCCACGGTGGCCCAGGCAGTCATCTACATCACCATCATCGAGGTCGAGATGACGTCGCTCCTCCTACTCATTGGGGCCTCGATTCTCGGCTCGTGGCTGGGCGCGGGCGTGGTTTCCGCGTGGCCCAAGCGCAAGATTCAGATCGGCATGGGGTTGGCCCTGCTGGGCGCAGCAGCTCTGATGCTAGCCAAGGCCCTGCACCTGCTTCCCGCGGGCGGTGACACGCTGGGACTCCATGGCTGGCGTCTGGCCGCCGGCCTCATCGGCAACTTCACCTTCGGCGTGCTCATGAACCTGGGCATCGGAGCGTACGCGCCCAGTCTGATCCTGTTCGGGTTCCTGGGCATGAACTTGAAGGCCATCTTCCCGGTCATGATGGGTTCGTGCGCCTTCATCATGCCGACGAGCGGGATCCGCTTCATCGGGCGTGGCAGCTACGCGTCGCGCGCGGCCCTAGGGCTGGCCCTGGGTGGCGTGCCGGGCGTCCTTCTGGCCGCCTATGTGGTCAAGCAACTCCCGATCAAGTACCTCCTGTGGCTGGTCATCGGCGTGGCGACGTACAGCGCGCTCGCTATGCTCCACTCCGCGCGAAGGGAGCGGAAGAATTGAACCACAGAGACGCAGAGAGCGCAGAGACCAGAGGGGAAGGGGTTCTCCGGATCCGGATCCGAACCTTTTTCGTCCGGTCCGATCTCTGTGCCCTCTGCGCTCTCTGTGGTGAAAATCCGAGAGCAAACCATGGCTAACCCGCTCTTTTCGACCAAATCGGTGGACAAGCTGCGCTCGGACGCCGAGTACAGCTACGGGCTCAAGCGCAGTCTGGGCGCCTTCGACCTCATCCTGCTCGGCATCGGCGGGATTATCGGCACCGGCATCTTCGTGCTCACCGGCCGCGCCGCCGCGGCCAACGCCGGGCCAGCCGTCGCGCTCTCGTTCACCGTCGCCGCCATCGCCTCGGCCTTCGCGGGCCTTTGCTACGCGGAGATGGCGTCCATGATTCCCATCGCGGGCAGCGCCTACACCTACGCCTACGCCACCATGGGCGAGCTCATCGCCTGGATCATTGGCTGGGACTTGATCCTGGAGTACCTCGTCGGCGCCGCCACCGTCAGCGTGGGCTGGTCGGGCTACGTGTGCGCGTTCGTAAAGAACGTGACCGGCCACGAGCTCTCGGCGACCTGGACACGCGCGCCCTTCGTGTGGAATGAGGCCACGCAACACATGCAGGCCACGGGAGCCATCGTCAACCTGCCGGCCATGTTCATCGTGCTGGCCGTGACCACGATCCTGGTCGTGGGCATCAAGGAGTCGGCGCGCTTCAATGGCATCATCGTGCTGGTCAAGGTCGCCGTGGTGCTCATGTTCATCGTCGCGGCCGCGCCCTTCGTGCGCCACGAGAACTGGGTTCCGTTCATTCCAGACAACGCGGGCACCTTCGGCCGTTTCGGCATCTCCGGGATCCTGCAAGGCGCGACCATGGTCTTCTTCGCGTACATCGGCTTCGACGCTGTCTCGACGGCGGCGCAAGAAACCAAGAACCCGCAGCGCGATCTGCCCATCGGCATCCTGGGGTCGCTGGTCATCTGCACGGTGCTCTACATCGCCGTCTCGCTCATCCTGACCGGCGTGGTCCACTACACCAAGCTCTCCGTCCCCCACCCCATCGCCCTCGGCATCGCCGCCACCGGCATGCGCTCCCTCGAAGTCGCGGTCGAGATCGGGGCGATCGCCGGGCTGTCCTCGGTGATGCTGGTCCTCCTGCTCGGGCAGCCACGTATCTTCTTCTCCATGGCGCGCGACGGGCTTCTGCCCCCCTTCGCGGCCAAAGTCCACCCGCGCTTCGGCACCCCCCACATCACCACCATCGTCACTGGGAGCGTGTGCGCCGTCGCGGGAGGGGTGCTACCGATCGATATCCTGGGCGAGCTCACCAGCATCGGCACCCTGTTCGCGTTCGTGCTGGTCAGCCTGGGCGTGATGATCCTGCGCCTGCGGCGGCCGGACATCCCGCGTTCGTTCAAGGTGCCCGGCGGCCCGTACGTCGTTCCCATCTTCGGCGTCCTGACCTCGGGACTGCTGATGTACACCGCCACCACCCACACCATCATCCGCCTCTTCGTATGGATGGCGATCGGCCTCGTCATCTACTTCACCTATGGTGTGAAGCACTCCGTCCTGCGCACCGGCAAGGAGCCGCCGGTCCCGTTCGCGGATCCGCACACGGAGACGCCACCGCCGCGGCTGGTGGACTGAGTAGGGTTCACCTACCTGCGCCGTCGCTTCGTCGTTTTGGGCGGCGGTGGCGGGGCGCCCAGCGCGGTCAGGGCGGCGTCGATGTCCTTGAGGACGCAGGCGTTGCCCGAGCTACTGAGGAATCCACCGAGCAGGCTGCGGCGCTCGGAGCGCGCCTTCTTGAGCGGCTCGATGGCGCGCGCATCACCCGATTCGCCCAGCTTTTGTACGGCCTCGCGCTTCTCCTCGCAATTGCGCGCCTGAGCCAGGTCGAGGCTGTAGCTGGCGACCAGATCCACCTTCTTGCTGCAGTCGAGCATCTGGCAGCCCTCGCGCGCGTACCGGCGAAATTCCGCGCGCCGATCGTCGGTGGCCACGTCGGCCAGGATGTCGCGCGCCGGTTTGCCAACCTGCTTGACCAGCATCTCGAGGGCAACATACCCCACCTTCTTGTCGTTGAGCTCGGCACGGATGTTGACCAGCAAGGCGGCGTCGCCGCGCAACCCGGGATCGAGACGAAGCGCCTCCTCGTAGGCTTGCAGCCCGTTGGCGGCGTTCTTGTCCGCGAACTCGAGATTGCCGAGCAGATAGCGCACGCGCCCCTCGTTGGGGTGCGCGGAGATCTGCTGCATGATGAGCACGCGCGCCTCGGCGAAGAGGCCCTTGGCCATGGTCTCCTCGATGTGCTTGATGGGCGACTTCAGCTCGACCGCGACCGGCTTGGGCTTGGGGGGCTCCTGCTTGAGCGCCACGGCCTTCTTGCTGCCCCCGCCGAGCGCGAAAAGCAGCACCAGCACGAGCAACGCGATGACAGCCGGCACGACGAACCGGCGCGCTTTCTCGGGAAGGAAGCGCAGCACCGGGTGCGCGAGTTGGTCGAGCTTGGCCTTGTGGCGACCCAAAGCGGCCCAGCCCCGCCGCAGCAGCGCGACGGCCGCGGGACGCTGCGCCCACAACTTCGCGCCCGCCAAGAATCCCATGCGCACCGATTCGGCGGCGAAGCGCGCGCCCAGCTCGGCGACGTCGGTCGATGAGCGCTCGATGGCCTCGCGGAATTCGGCCGCGGTGGCGAAACGCTTGCCGCGATCCTTTTCCAGCACGCGCATGACGACCGACTCGAGGCCGGGCGGGATGCGGGCATCAGGGGCCACCTCGACGAAGCGCGGCGGTTGCGCCGTGATCTGCATGCCAAGAAGCTTGACCAGATCCTCGTCGGCGAACGGCTTCCGGCCGGCGAGCATCTCATAGAGGATGATGCCGCACGAATAGAGGTCGGCGCGACTATCGGCCTCCTGACCCGCGGCCTGCTCGGGCGACATGTACGCCGGCGTTCCGAAAATCATCATCCCGCGCGTGAGCGGATCGTCGCTGTCCTGGGCCTGGGTCATCTTGGCGATGCCGAAATCGAGAATCTTCACCGTCTCCGTCTGGCGGGGGTCGGGATCATTGACCAGCATGACGTTGGCGGGCTTGAGGTCGCGGTGGACCACGCCCTCGGCGTGCGCGTGCTCGAGGGCGCGCAGGATTTGGCCCGCGATCTGGCAGGCGCGACCAGGTTCGAGGCGACGCTCGCGGGCGAGCACCTCGGAAAGCGGCTGGCCGGCGACGAATTCCATGACCAGGAAGAGCTCGCCAGCCGCGCCGTGGCCGAAGTCGGTGACCGAAATGATGTTGGGGTGGTTGAGCCGGCTCGCCGACTGCGCCTCGCGCTCGAAGCGCCGCGCGGCGTCCGGAACGTTGCTGAACTCGGCACGCAGGAGCTTGAGCGCCAGCACTTTCTTCATGTGGATGTGCTCGACGCGGAAGACCGTCCCCATCCCACCCTCGCCGATACGGCCGAGGATGCGATAGCGCTCGCCCATGATCGTGTCGGCGAGGGGATCCCGCGTGACATGCACGAGCTGCGTGGGGGCGTTTTCTGATTCGGACATGCCTAGGGCGGGGAGACTACCATCCCTGCCGTGGCATGCGCGAGGGGCGGCGCGGTGTGGTGAAAAAGCTAGCTACTTCTGCTTCTCCGCTTCGGCCTTCTTTGCTTCGGCGGAGCGCTTGTAGCCGAAGAGGCTCGGGGCCTCCTCGAGGCGGTAGAGGCGGATGCCGATCTTGTCGTTGCGGTCGGCGTAGAGGCGTGTGTGGTAGGGCATGTAGCCCTCGGCCTTGATTTCGAGGTCGAGCGGGCCGCTGCCGCGCGGGCGGATGATCTCGGTGTCCATCTTGCCCGCCTCGAGATGCGCCATCTGTTTGGCGCCCCAGAGGACCAGGGCGTTCACCCGCGGGGTGACGCTGAGCTTGAGGTTGACGGATTCCGAGTAGGGGTTAGCCTCGGGCTCCTCGGTCTTCAGATCGTCCTGCTCGATGAGCTTCGGGTGCTCCTTGGCCGTCTCGTCGGTAGGCGCAGCCTTGGGCTTGGCCGCAGGCACAGTCGTGGGCTTGGAACCGTTGGCCGGTTTCACGACCGGCTTCGGCGCCGAGGCGAGAACGACGCTCCCGCGCGGGGCAGGTGCCTCGGCCTGGTTGCCCGAGCGCGAGCATGCGCACAACCACAGCGCCGCGAGCAAGCAGCGGCCGCCCGACTTCATTGCCCACCTCCGGCCTTGCTGTCCGGCCCCCCGGAGACCGGCGGCGGCGCGGACCCGCCGTAGTTCACGCCCGGCTTCTGCATGTACTCGGTGATGGGCTGCTTGAGCTGGCCCTTGATTCGCCCCTTCAAGGTGTCGACCGGCAGGGGTGGATCGAGCTGGTAGTAAAACCCGCGCGTGGGCAGGCGCATGTCGTAGACCTCGCCTTCCCAGTAGAAGGTGCGACGGAACCCCAACGCCATCGGCCCCAGCGCCTTGGCGCGACGGTGCCCGAGCACGAACGAGAACAGGCGAACGGCCAGGTTGTTGTAGAGGCGATGGCAGCCGTGCGAGAAGCGCCCGCGCAGCGACAGGTAGTCGAACGAGCCGTGGGTGCGGATGCCGTTGTCGAAGTACGCCAGGCCGCCGCCGTGCGACCGCATCTGCTCGTGGATGCCCGCGACCAGGCCGTAGGCCGACAGGTAGCCGGGCCCGGTCTCGTCGTAGTTCACCACCTTGGGATAGCCACCCGCGATCCACTTGGTCTTGACCATGGAGCCGAGCGGCGCCGAGGTCGGCGGCAGCCACACCGGCGCGGCCACGATGTGCCGCCACACGCGGTGGCCCACGTCGGACTCCTTGTATCGGTAGTACTCCTGGCCGTCCGCGGCAACCTCCGTGCGCCAACCGCCGACGGTGGTGCGCCAACTCACGAGCGGCACCTTTTCGCCGCGCCAGTTCACGAACAGTGTGAATGTCGGAAAACGGTCGCGGTATTGCCCCCGCCGTTCTCCCTTCTCGCTCCAGGGAAAGGAGTACCACACGTCGCCGCGATCGATTTCGGCCACGAGATCCATCTGCGGTCCGTAGTACTCGGGCAGCGGGGGAAAGCGCACCGCCGCGCGCAGCGAGCGAAAATCTCCCTCGGCATGCCGCTTGAAGAAGGCCAGCGCGTCCTGGGCCGCGTGCAGCCCCAGACGTGCCATGAGCGCGTCGGTGGCTTGCCCCACGAGATCGGGAACGGGGACGTCTTGGCCGGCACTGTTCTTGTACGTCGGCGGCTTGCGCGGACGGTTCTTCCTCGCCTTGGGCATCGCCTCGATGGCGCTGCCGTCCTCGATGATGCGGCCGCTCGACGCGGCCCGCTCGGCGAGCACGCGGCGCAAAGCCTGAAAGTCGTTCTCCAGAAGCGGGCGCGCCATTGCCTCCAGCGTCCCACGCGTGAGATCGGCCTGCGCGAAGACTGCGTTCTTCTGCTGGAAGTCGAGGGCCGCGTTGCGCATGGGCATGTCGTACGAGCCTTCCTTGTGCTTGCTCGCGTCGAGCAGGCCCTCGCACACCAAACGCTTCTCCACCTCGACGAAGGCCGCGCGTTCGGCCGTGATGCGCATATGCGTCTTCACCTCGCCGGCGTAGCGTGGGTCCTTGACCGCAAGCTCTTCCAGGCTCGCCGCGCCCAGTTTCTTCTGCGCGGCCTCGAGGCGCTGGCCACGGTACAGGTGGTTGGCGATTTCCTTCTTCTCGGTGGTCCTGCCCCAGGTCTCGATGCCGTCCACGGCGAGCAACTTGGCGGTGTCCACCGTGCCTTCGCAGGTGCGCCCGCTGTCTTCGAGGAAACGCTTGCGCATCACCGACAGCGAAGGTGGCACCCCATAGAGCTCGAGGTAGTTGCGCTCGCCGGGCGGCAACGGATCGCCGTCGCCGTCGGTGCGGTCGTTGGCCAGGCCCACGAAGACCGCGCGGTAGCGATTGGCCAGGGGCGCGCCGCCGGGGCCTTTGCCGTCCTGAAAGATGTAGGGCGAGAAATCGTCGGAGAGGTCGACGACGACCAGCCCGCGCTCGCGCGCCACGTCCGCGTCAACCACGCGCTCCTTGCCCTCCACCACCTGCAGCGCGCGCCGCTCGGGCGGCAGGCGCGAAGACGCCTCGGGCAGGGGTTCGTCGTTGGGCTTGGCCGCCCCGTCCACTGGCGGCGCGGGCGGCGTGGGCTTGGCGCCTCCCGTGGCCTTGGCGGCCGGCGCGACTTTCGCCGCGGGCTCGATGGGCACCGTTGCCGATGGCGCGGGCGTGGCCGCATCCTTGCCACGACAGGACACTCCCCCGGCCCATGCCAAGAAAGCGCAGAACGTACCTAACAGGAAGACGTGCTTCACGATGTTGGAACGTGGATCTAACAGCGACGGCCGAGCGATGGCGAGAAATGTCTGAATCGACTAGGATGCTGGTCATGAAACGCGTCACGATCCTCTCCGCGCTCGTCCTCGCCATCGCCGCCGCGCCCGGGTCGGCACGGGCCACCGAGGTCGGCACCGCCCGCTCCTTCGGCCTGGGTGTTCAACTCTTCGAGCCAACCGCCATCATCGGCAAGCTGTTTCTGGACCGAAACAACGCGCTCGATTTCGGCGTCGGCTTCTGGGGCTATGGCAGGTGCTACAACAACAACGGCCCCTACGCCTGCTACAACGGCAACCAATATTTCAGCATTCACTTCGACTACCTGTACGAGGAGCCCATCGTCGATGCCGCCGTGCGCCTCGACTGGCACGTTGGAGCCGGAGGCCGCCTGGCTTTTGACAGCTACTACAATGGCGACGGACGGCACGATGCGGCGCTCTTTGCCCGGGTTCCCATCGGACTGGACCTGACCTTCCGGCGGCCGCGCTGGCTGGAAACCTACCTGGAAGTCGCCCCGGGCTTGTGGATTTTCCCACCCCTGGCCTTCGACATCGACGTGGGCCTGGGCGTCCGGGCCTACTTTTGATGGGAACCCTGGGAGGGTTCCCAAACCCTCCCGCGATGGTCCGCGCCGAGCAAAGCTCGGCGGCTCCCCGCGCGCTACTTTTGATCCGGGTCCTCGGGCACCGGCGTCGGTGTCCTGAGCAACGCCTCGCTCATCACAAGGCCGGAGTTGTTTTCCTGCGTCTCTTCGGCGACCGCCCCTGACTCCGGTTCGCCGGGCGACTCAGGCGCCGTCGCCACCGGCACCTCGGCCTGGACCGTGCCCGAGACTGCCTGCGCCGGCTGGGGCGCACCGCCGACGCGGGCCGTCCACCGGGCAATCGCGAAATCGAAATCGTTGTACGAGATCATGGCTAGCTCAGGGTACCGGTTTCCGTGCGACCCCGCAATCGGTTCCCAGGTGATTCTAGTGAATGAGCTTGCGGTATTTGATGCGGTGGGGTTGGGCGGCCTCGGCGCCTAGACGCCGGCGGCGGTCGGCCTCGTAGTCCTGATAGTTGCCCTCGAACCACACGGCCTGGCTGTCGCCCTCGAAGGCGAGCATGTGGGTGGCGATGCGGTCGAGAAACCAGCGGTCGTGGCTGATGACCACGGCGCAACCCGGGAACGACAGCAGCGAATCCTCCAACGCACGCAAGGTGTCGACGTCGAGGTCGTTGGTCGGCTCGTCGAGGAGAAGCACGTTGCCAGCGCTGCGCAGGAGCTTGGCCAGGTGCACGCGATTGCGCTCGCCGCCAGAGAGATCTTTGAGGCGTTTCTGCTGGTCCGGGCCCTTGAAGCCGAAGCCGGCCACGTAGGCGCGCACGTTGATGGTGCGCTTGCCGATCTCGAAGAGCTCCGCTCCCTGGCTGATCTCCTGGAACACGCTGTTGTCGCCTTGCAGGGCATCGCGCGACTGGTCCACGTACGCCAGCTTGACCGTATCGCCGATGCGCAGCACGCCGCTGTCGGGCTCTTCCTGACCGACGATCATGCGAAAGAGCGTGGTCTTACCCGCGCCGTTGGCGCCGATGATGCCGACGATGCCACCGCGAGGCAGATTGAAGGTGAGGTTCTCCATGAGCTCGCGGTCGCCGTAGCCCTTGCAGAGGTTCTCGGCCTTGACCACCAAGTCGCCCAGGCGTGGCCCGGGCGGAATGCTGATCTCGACCGTCTCCTCGCGTTTCTGCGATTCCTCCGCCAGCATTTCTTCGTAGGCCGCGAGACGCGCCTTGGACTTGGCCTGGCGCGCGCGCGGCGAGGCACGCACCCACTCGAGCTCGCGGGCGAGCGTGCGCTGGCGCGCGGATTCGGCTTTCTCTTCGCCCGCTAGCCGCTTGCGTTTCTGGTCGAGCCACGACGAGTAGTTGCCCTGCCAGGGAATGCCCTCGCCGCGGTCGAGCTCGAGGATCCAACCAGCCACGTTGTCGAGGAAGTAGCGGTCGTGGGTGATGGCCACGATGGTGCCCGGGTATTCCTGCAAGTGGTGTTCGAGCCAGGCCACGCTCTCGGCGTCAAGGTGGTTGGTGGGCTCGTCGAGAAGCAGGAGATCGGGCCGCTCCAGCAGAACCTTGCACAAGGCCACGCGGCGCCGCTCGCCGCCCGAGAGCTTGGTCACGTCGGCATCGCCCGGCGGCAAGCGGAGGGCGTCCATTGCGATCTCCAGGGTGCGGTCGAGGTCCCAGCCCTTGGCCGCCTCGATGGCGTCCTGAAGCTTGGCCTGTTCCTCGAGTAGCTTTTCCATCTCCTCGGGCGTGATGTCTTCCCCGAGGCGCAGGTTGACCGCGTCGAAGCGCGTGAGCAGCTGCTTGGTCGCGGCGACCGCTTCTTCCACGTTGCCGAGCACGTCCTTGCTCGGATCGAGCTGTGGTTCTTGGGGCAAGTAGCCGACCGTGATGCCGTCGGCCGGCTTGGCCTCGCCGAAGAAGTCCTTGTCCACGCCGGCCATGATGCGCAGAAGCGTCGACTTGCCCGCGCCGTTGCCGCCAATGACGCCGATCTTGGCGCCGGGGAAGAACGACAGGTAGATGCCTTTTAGGACCTCCTTGTTCGGCGGGTGAACGCGGCGGAGATCCTGCATCGTGAAGATGTACTGATGAGCCATGGGGCGCGCAGTCTACCCGATGATTTCGCGTGTGCTATTTTACGCGCCGTGGACAAGCCGGTCGTCATCGTCAACCCGCGCTCGGGCGGCGGCATCAGCGAGAAACGCTGGGCCTCCGTGTTAGGACCGCTGACCGACGGGCTGGGCGTCTTCGACACGCGCTTCACCGAGGCGCCCGGCCACGCGCGCTCGATCGCGCACGACGAGGCCAAGGCCGGACGCGGACTGGTCATCGCGCTGGGTGGGGACGGCACGATTTCCGAGGTGGCCGACGGCCTGGTACGGGCCGGGGGCCACACCGAGCTGGGCATCATCCCCCGCGGCACGGGCGGCGACTTCCGCCGCACGCTCGGCATCGGCAGCGAGCTCTTCAGCGCGGCCAACCACGTGCGCAAGAGCAAAGCGCGCAAGGTGGACGTGGGGCGCATCCGCTTTGTCGCGCACGGAGGCGGGGAGACTTCCCGGCACTTCATCAACGTCGCCTCGTTCGGATTCTCCAGCGTTGTGGCCCGCCGAGCCAACGACTCGTCGAAGCGGCTGGGTGGCCGCGTTTCGTTCCTTGCCGCCGTGGTGCGCTCGCTTCTGACCTACGACAACGCCGAGGTGACCGTGTCGGTCGACGGCGGCGAAGCTCGCCGCATGACCGTGCTTCTTGCCGCAGTGGGCAACGGGCGCTTCTTCGGGGGCGGCATGAAGATCTGCCCGGAGGCCAAGCTCGACGACGGCAGCTTCGATCTCGTGGCGGTCGGCGATCTCGGCCGGTTGGAGGTGCTGGCCAAGATCCATC